>CAYUMA010000508.1:0-6426 GCA_964445675.1 uncultured Pseudomonadales bacterium
CCGCAATCCGTGCCGAAGCGGCCATCGTGCGTGTCGTCCTTCGCATGGCAACTTATACACGCGCGCGACTGTGTAACCTTGTAAGTCACTGCGATTTTGTGACACGCGGCACACTCGACCCCGCGATGTCCACCCACCAACGGGTAAGTCGTTTGCTTGTCGTGGTCGAATTGCCAGCGGTCCCACCCATTCGGGTTGTGACACGTAGCGCACGCGGTGCCAAACGCGCCCTTGTGATAGTCGATCTGCTTGTGGCAATCGACGCAGTCCCGCGTCACGTCCGTGAATTCGAGATTCGTATGGCACGTTTCGCACGCGGCCGATGCATGCAGACCGATCAGCGGAAACGACGTGAAGGCATGGTCGAACGCGACCGCGTTCCAACTCATCGGGGTGTGACACCCCTCGCACACGTCGTAACGACCGTTGTGCGGATCGTTCTTCTGATGACATCCGGCGCACTTCGTCGGCAGCTCGTCGCTGAGCGTGCCTCTGTGGCACGACTCGCATGCAATCGTCTTGTGCGCACCCACGAGATCGAAGCCAGTCTCCGCGAGATGATCGAACGTATTCTTTTTCCAGCTCGATTCGCCGTGGCATTGCGCGCAGTCGGTGCCGAAGCGCCCGTGATGGCGATCGTCGGCGCTGTGGCAACCGATGCAGGTCTTCGGCGGCTTCTTGACGGCCATGTTCTCCAGATGGCACGCGCCGCAGACGAGTTCGCTGTGATGTCCCTTGAGCGCGAAGCCAGTTTGCTTCAGATGGTCGAATGCGACCCCGGTCCATTCGGTCGTGTTGTGGCACGTTCCGCATTTCGTTCCGCGGCTGCCGCGATGGACGTCGTCGCCGCTGTGGCAAGCCACACAGGTCTTCGGCAGATCTTTCCACACCTCGTCGACGTGGCAGGTCTTGCAGACCACATCGATGTGCGCGCCGGTGAGCTCGAACGCGGTCGTCGAGTGATCGAAGCGTACGTTCGTCCACGCCCGGTCTTCGCTGTGGCACGCTCCGCATTTCTCACCCAGCCGTTTCATGTGCGGTTGCGTGTCGCCATGGCACGCGACGCATTCGCTCGGCGCTTCTCGAAACACTTTGCCCGGTGCATGACACGCCGCGCAGTCCCGACCCACGTGGCCGCCGCGCAACGCGAAGTCCGTCTGTTCGTGATCGAACGCGCTGCGATCCAGACCGACGACGTCGGCCTTGCGGCCCTTGTGTTCCGTGTGACAGCGGGCGCACAGCGGCACGGCCGCCGCGTCCTTCTCGATGCGACCATGGAATCCTATCTTCGCCTTCACATCCGCCGCGACTTCTTTGTGACAGGCCAGGCACAGCGCCGGCTGCTCCGCAGCCACGAACGCTCGGTGGCAGTTCGAGCAATCGTTTTCCAGGTCCGCGTGGCCTTCGATCACCTGACCCGGCATCACCAGCTTCTCGATGCTCGCCGCACCCACGCGCAGCGGGACCAGGCACGCGGCCACGATCATGATGCGCATTACGCGGCGCGCTTTTAGCACGATCAATACATGTGAACGGCGATGATGTGAACAATGACCGCAACGACCAGGACGACGAACAATGGATAGTGGACGACGTGCCAGATCGAGAACAGCCGCTCGAACATCACGAACTGCGCATATTTGCGCAGCTTCTGCAGTCTACCCGACACGTAGCGAACGCAGTTCGCCTCGAGCCGCGACCGCTCACGCGCAACGATCGGCGATGCAAGCGCTGCCTCGTCGAGCGCGCGCGCGAGTTTCATTCGGATGCGCAGGTACGCCCACCGCGTCTTCACTCCCGCCAGCATCGCGGCGCCGATGCCGGCCTCCAGCGCACCACTCGGCGATAGCAAAGGTCCCTCGACGCGCGTGACATCCTCCATGATCGTCGGCAGCAGCTGCGCGAACGTCGAACCCTTGTCACGGATTTCGACGAAGTCGCGCTGCAGTTCCTTCAGGCTCGCCTTGCTGCCGTACAGGCCATGGTGAATGCGCGTATAGAAGTAGCGGCCGAAGAATCCGGATAGCGATACGATCACCGTGCAAAAGAGCACTGTTCGACTGTTAAACGAGCCGAGACTGAAGTTCGAATGAAAGACCACGAGAATCGGGCCAATCACGCCGAACAGCATGTGCACGCGGAACCAGTAACGTACCGGCCCCAGCTTGCGCATTGCGGGCGAACGCTTCCGCGCCGGATACAGCAACAGCAAGGTCATCAGCGTGGTGCCGATGATGCCGAGCGCGTATCCGATGCCGAACTTCGCCGAGATGTAGTGGTCGTTGCGGATCTCCCAGCCCCACCACAGCACGACCGCGCACAACGCGTAGAACGAGAGCGCGCCCACCTTCATCCATAGCGGATCCGCACGGACTGCCCGCGCACGCGCGTCCGAAGGAGGCTTCGCGACGGAAGGCGTCGCCGCCAATGTCGAAGTCGATCCCATCCCTTAAGCCCGTCCCGGTCGAATCAGACGACACTTGCCCCACGCTGCAAATATAGCCGCAGGGATTGATGAATGTGCGCAGCATTGCACACTTCCACGCACGACGCGTTGTTCACCGTCCCCACGTTCCGATGATAATGACTTGTTTCCCCGGCCGTCGAAGCGCCGGATGCGGATTAGCAAGGATGATGTCGACCGAAGACTGGCTGCCATATCTCGTTTACCTCGCACCGCTGATCGTTGTGGCGACGATCGCGACGCGTCGGCGCGTGAAGCGGCACGCAACGAACGCGGCGATTCAATACGAGTCCGTCGAAGCGGGCCTGACCGCACCACCGTCGCTGCACCCGATCATCGACCACTCTCGCTGCATCGGTTGTGAAGCGTGCGTTCACGCATGCCCCGAGTATCCAGCACACAAAGTGCTCGGCGTGATTCGCGGCAAGGCGAACCTCGTGAGCCCGCCCGACTGCATCGGCCATGGCGCCTGCAAGACGGTATGTCCGGTGAGCGCGATCAAGCTCGTATTCGGGACGGCCGAGCGCGGTGTCGACATCCCGGAGGTGACGCCGACGTTCGAGACGAACGTCGCAGGGATCTTTGTCGCCGGCGAGCTCGGCGGAATGGGGCTCATCCGCAACGCGGTCGTGCAGGGCCGTCAGGCGATGGACAGCATCGCTGCGCTACCGTCACTGCAACGGAAGCGCGATCAAGGCACGCACGATGTCGTCATCGTCGGAGCGGGACCCGCCGGATTTTCGGCGACGCTCTCCGCACACGAACGCAAGCTCGACTACGTGACGCTCGAGCAGGACTTGCTCGGCGGTACCGTCGCGCACTTCCCGCGCGGCAAGCTGGTGATGACCGCTCCCGTGGAGCTCGCGATCGTCGGCCGAATGGATTTCCGCGAAGTCAACAAAGAGTCGCTGATGGAATTCTGGAAGCAGGCGGAGATCGACTCGGGCATCCGCATCAGCTACGGAGAGCGTGTCGACGCCATCGACGCGGACGGAGACGCATTCATGGTGACGTCGACACGCGGCGAATACCGCACCCGCGCAGTATTGTTGGCACTCGGGCGCCGAGGCACGCCACGGCAGCTCGGTGTTCCCGGCGAAGAACTACCGAAGGTCGTCTATCGGCTGATCGAACCGCAACAGTACGCCGGTCAGAAGGTGCTCGTAGTCGGCGGGGGTGACTCGGCGCTGGAGGCGGCGCTCGCGGTCTCCGACGCGTCGGCGAGCCAAGTGACCGTGTCGTACCGCGCCGGTTCGTTCTCGCGCGTGAAGTTGCGCAACCGGAAGCTCGTCGAAGCCGCGAGTGCGAGCGGCAAGATCGAACTCAAGCTGCAATCGAACGTCGTCGAGATCGGGCCGGACCACGTCGTCTTCGAAGGGGAGGCCGATGCCGCGAACCTTGCCAACGATCAGGTCATCGTGTGCGCCGGCGGCGTCCTGCCAACGGATTTCCTACGTCGCGTGGGGATCAAAATCGAGACGAAATATGGCACGGAGTAGCTTCGTCGCAGCACTGCTTCTCGCCGCGCTCGCGGCCGCACCGCTGCGCAGCGACGCAGTCGACGACTTCAGCAACGTGAATGCAAGCATCGTGCGCGGCGACTACGCCAAGGCGCGGCGACTGCTCGACGAGATCGCGCGGCGCGGCGACCCCGAAGCGATGTACCGTCTGGCCAACCTGTATCGCGCCGGCACCGGTATTCCGCAGAACCTCACCGAAAGTCTGAGTCTCTACGAACGCGCCGCGAACTTGGGGCACGTACCGTCGCAATATATGGCCGGGCAGTGCTACGAGCGCGGCATCGGTACGACGCGCGACGCGGCCAAGGCCGGACAATGGTACGCACGTGCCGCTCGCGCCGGAGACTCGCGCGCCGCGCAACGGTTGACCAGTCTCGCGGCCCGCCCAGCCGATCTGCTGACGATCATCGGCCTGCCAGATGAATCCTATGTGATCGCGCAACTCGCGGACCGCGACCTGTCGACCGCCGACGAACAGGGCGAGACGTTGCTGATGGCCGCCGCGGCCGCCGGTCGAGTTCGTGTGGTCGCCTATTTGCTATCCGCGAACCTCGACTCGAACCAGCGCGATCGGGCACAGCGCACGGCTCTGTTCTATGCGGCCGAACAAGGACAGGACGGCGTCATCGACACGCTGCTCGCCGCGGGCGCGGAGCCGAACGTCGCCGATCGCAACGGTGACACGCCGCTGCACGTCGCGATCGCGAGCCGGCAAAAGACCTCGGTCGATCTGCTGCTGCGCCACGGGGCGAACCTGTCGGCGCGCAACGGCGCCGGGTGGAGCGCGGAACAACTCGCGAAGTCGAAGGGCATCGCCGCCAATCCGTCGTCTGCACCCGCCGAGTCGCTCGATCCGGCCGCGCGGCTCGCGGGTCTGCGCAAGGACAAGCGTTTCGATGGTTGGCCCGAACTCAGCGTCGCGGCGTGGAACGGCGACGTGCAGCTCGTCGAACGACTCCTCGAGACTGAAGACGTCAACGCCCACGACGCAGCCGGACACACGGCACTGAGTCGTGCGGTGGATCAGGGCCAGGTCGCCGTGGTCGATGCACTGCTCGCGCACGGCGCGCGCACCGACGCGAACCTGTCCGGCGATCAGACGACGCTGCTCATCGCCATCGAGAAGGGATACGACTCGATCGCGTCAGCATTGCTCGCTGCCGGCGCTCCGACTGACACCGTCGACGCACAGGGTCGCTTTGCGCTCGGTCTCGCAGTCACGCGCAGCAATCCGGAGATGGCCGCCCATCTGCTGGAGCGAAACGCGAACCCGAACCTGCGCGGGGGCGGTCGCACTGCGTTGACGATCGCGGCCGAAGCGGGTGCGGTCGAATCGGTCAAGGCATTGCTCGACCACGGCGCGTCGGCCACGCTCGCCGACGACCATCGTCGCAGCCCGGTGTGGTATTCGGCCGGAATCACCGATCCGAGCGACCTCGAGCTGTTCCTCGCGGCGCTCGGTCAAGTGCCTCCCGCGGAGAAATTCGCGTCGGATACGTCGGGAGTCTCGCCCCTGCACAGAGCCGTCAGCGCGCACGCAACCGAATGCGTCGACGCGCTGTTGAAAGCGCGACACGACCCGAATGCCGCGTCCAGTTCCGGGTCCACGCCGCTCCACTTGGCCGCGTTCGACGGTGATCTCGCAGCAGCGGCGTTGCTGACGACGGCCGGCGCGGCCGTAGACAGCCGCGACTCGCAGGGCTACACGCCGCTGCATCGCGCGACGAACGCGCACCAATTCGAGATGGCCAAATACCTTCTGCAGCAAGGAGCCGATCCTCGTATCAGGAATTCGAATTCGGCGAGCGCCTACGACCTCGCCCGTTCGAATCCGGATCTGCAGTGGCTCGCGATGTTCGACGAACATTCGCGATCGGTCTTCTCGGTGCTGACGCGCGGACCCTAAAACGATCCGCAACGGCCGGTGCATCGATCCGGTAGAACAGGTACGGGCTCGGCGGCCCGCCGAGCATTTCAACGGTCGCCGTGTTGTTCCGCTTGCCACCAAAATGCAGTCACGAGTCTGGCGGGATGCTGCATGGCCATGAGACGTGTGCGGGTATGGTGCTTGACCTCGTAGATAGTGTGAGAACACAGGTCGGCGAGTTCCCGTTGTTTGACGTTTGACGTAGCCGAACAGATATTCAACAGGGTTGAGGTCCGGTGCGTGCGGGCGAGCGTTCGAGTACGAGGTGCAGCGGGACAATCAGGATGAGAAGCGGGTGTCGCGGCAAGTTGCTGCTTGACGCGCTACCACGAGGGACTCGACGTAGTGGCGCACGTAGCGACTGCGATGCGCGGGCAAACCGTTCCGGTTCTGCCGGAAGGAAATTGGACGAGGCAGAATATATTGGAAGTGAACCCAATCGGCCGCTTCGTAACCAATTGATTTATTGGTAGCTACGGGTGGACTTGAACCACCGACCCCAGGATTATGAATCC
>CAYUMA010000509.1:0-4018 GCA_964445675.1 uncultured Pseudomonadales bacterium
CAGCGGAGAAAAAACGCGGCGCCGTCAACGTGCAGCGCTTCAAGGGGCTCGGCGAGATGAACCCGATTCAGTTGCGCGAGACGACGATGGATCCGGACACGCGGCGCCTCGTGCAGCTGACGCTCGGGTCTCCGGAGCAGGCGCTCGAATTGATGGACATGCTGCTGGCCAAGAAGCGCGCGGGCGATCGCCGCGCGTGGCTCGAGACGAACGGCGACCAGGCGACGATCGCCTAGGGGCAGCAGAGCTGCCCGAATTCAACGCGGAAAGAGACTATGACGACCCACGCAGAATCCGGCGAGACCGAAACGGTCGCGCTGCAGACGTATACCGAAAAGGCGTACCTCGATTACTCGATGTACGTGATCAACGACCGCGCGCTGCCGCATATCGGCGATGGGCTGAAGCCGGTGCAACGGCGCATCGTCTACGCGATGTCGCAGCTCGGCCTCGACGCCGCGGCGAAGTTCATGAAATCGGCGCGCACGATCGGCGACGTGCTCGGCAAATTTCATCCGCACGGCGATTCGGCCTGTTACGAAGCGATGGTGCTGATGGCGCAGCCGTTCTCGTATCGATACCCGCTCGTCGAGGGGCAAGGCAACTGGGGCGCACCCGACGATCCCAAATCATTTGCAGCAATGCGTTATACGGAGGCGCGGCTGTCGCGCTTTGCCGACCTGCTGCTGTCCGAGGTCGACCAGGGCACCGTCGACTTCGTTGCAAACTTCGATGCGACGCTGACGGAGCCGTCGCTGTTGCCGGCGCGCGTGCCGGTCGTGTTGCTCAACGGCGGCACCGGGATCGCGGTCGGCATGGCGACGGATATTCCGCCGCACAATGCGCGCGAAGTCATCAGCGCCTGCATACGCCTGTTGGATGAACCGAAGGCGACGACGCGCGAGGTGATGGAACATATCCGCGGGCCGGACTTTCCAACCGAAGCGTTGATCATCACGCCGCCCGATGAGCTCGAGAAGATCTACACGGAAGGTCGCGGCAGCATCCGCTCGCGCGCGGTGTTTGCGGTCGAGAACGGCGACATCGTCATCACGGCGCTGCCGTACCAGGCGTCGCCGGCAAAGGTGCTCGAGCAGATCGCGGCGCAGATGCAGGCGAAGAAGCTGCCGATGCTGGTCGATCTGCGCGACGAGTCCGATCACGAAAATCCGACCCGTCTCGTGCTCGTGCCGCGCTCGAACCGCGTCGAGGTCGATCGCGTGATGAGTCACCTGTTCGCGACCACCGACCTCGAGAAGAGCTTCAGGGTCAATTTCAACGTCATCGGGCTCGACCTGCGGCCGCGCGTCAAAGGCCTCGTGGAGATGTTGCGCGAATGGCTCGTCTACCGGCAGGCGACGGTGACGCGGCGACTCGAACACCGCCTCGCGCGCATCGAACAGCGCTTGCACATCCTCGCGGGCCTCCTGGTCGCATATCTCAACATTGACGCAGTCATCCGTATCGTGCGCGAACACGACAATCCACGGGCGGAGCTGATGGCGCGCTTCGCATTGTCGGAAATCCAGGCGAACTCGATCCTCGATCTGCGCCTGCGACAGCTCGCGCGGCTCGAAGAAATCAAACTGACGACCGAACGTGACGCGCTCGACGCGGAGAAAGCCGACATCGGCAAGACGCTGAACTCCAAGGCGCGGTTGAAGACGTTGGTGAAGAAAGAGCTGCTGGCGGACGCCGAGATCCACGGCGACGCGCGGCGCTCCCCATTGTCGGTAGTCGCCGAAGCCACAGCATTTAGCGAAGAGGATCTGCTGACGAACGAGCCGATTACCGTCGTGATGTCGGAGAAAGGCTGGATCCGCGCGGCGAAGGGGCATGAGGTCAACGTCGTCGAACTCAGCTATCGCACGGGCGATGCGTTCCTGATGGCGGCGAAAGGGCGCAGCAACGACGTGCTCGCGATACTCGATTCGAGCGGCCGGGCGTACTCGTTGGCGCCGCATACGTTGCCGTCGGCGCGCAGTCAGGGTGAGCCATTGACCGGCAAGCTGAACCCGCCCGAAGGCGCGCGCTTCGTCGGCGTCGTCATCGGTGCCGCGCAGCAGCGCGTGTTGCTCGCATCGAACGCGGGCTACGGGTTCGTCACGAAGCTCGCCGATCTTGTCGCCAAGAACCGCGCGGGTAAGGCGGCGTTGAGCGTCCCCGCACCCGGCGCGGCGCTGGCGCCGGTGCTGATTTCGGAGGGTGACGACCAGCTCGTGGTCGCGATCACGCAGCAGGGACACATGCTGGCGTTCCCGATTGCCGACGTGCCACAGCTGTCGCGTGGCAAGGGCAACAAGCTGATCAACGTTCCGGGTGCCGCGTTCAAGGCGGGCGGGGAGTCGATGGTCGCAATCGCGGTGATCGGCGCGTCGGATCAGCTGCTCGTGCGTTCCGGGGCGCGCCACCTGCGGATGAAACTGAAGGACCTCGAGCACTACATCGGCGAACGCGCGCGGCGGGGTCACAAGCTCCCGCGCGGATTTCAGAGGGTCGACGGCGTCGAGGTCGAGTCTTCCTGAGCGCGCAAGAGCGCGGTTTGATGATCGAGCGACGCCCCGTATGCATCGGCGACGGCCGAAACGATCAGGCAACTGTCGTGTCCCGCTGTGCTCAGCGTTCGCAGAATCGGATTCGACAGCGCCTCGACGACGAACCGCTCCGGGCGTGATAAGCGCTCGAACGCGTCGCGGCTCGCTGCGATCGAACCTTCGGGGGCGACGGCGCTCAATACGATCGTGTCGGCCACCGCGTCGGACGTCGTGTCCAGCGGTGCGCCACTCGAGCGTGTCGTGACGTGCGCGCCGAAGCGAATCTTCAACTCCGGCCGCGCGGCGACGTGGCGCGCCTCATTGAGATCGTCCAGCGTCTCAGCGAGTACGAGCGCAGAGCACAGGACCTTGAAGCACTGGTCGGGGTCCGCGTCGGCGAACGTCAACAGGATTCCGATGTTGGCGAGGTCGCTCGCCACGGCGTGATGTTGCCGCGCGACGAGTATTGCGCGGCGGCGCACATCCGTCAGCACAGTGGCGCGTTCAGGCCCCGGCAGCGTCATCAGATTCAGCAGATTGACCGCCAACAGCCATTCGGTCGTTTCCGGTGCGGCAGTCTCGAGCGGATCGGCCGCGTCCGGCCCCGGCGTCGCTTCGAGTCGCAGCCCGAGCAGGTAACCCGAAACACAGGCGAGGAGTGCGGCGATCAACGCGGGCAGCAGCAGGTACGCAGTCGCGATGCCGCTCGCGGAAAACGCGTCACGTGCGATCGCGACCTGCACATAGCCCGCGACGGCGCCTTCGAATTCGATTGCGTGCGTGAAGAGCGGCGTGTCGGCGCCCGGGCGCGTGCCGGCGTTGGCAACGATACGATCATCGACGGTGACGATCGCGATCGACTCGATCTCCGGCAGTTCGCTCATGCGTGTCGTCAGCACGCCGAGACGGATTCGATCGAGTGTGATCAGCGGCTCGATCGCGAGCGCGGCCAGTTGCGCCGCCGCGGCGTTGCCGAGCTGCGCCATGCGTGCGCTGCGCGCGTCCTCGGCCGAGCGATACCACGCCACGCCGATTAACAGCGCCGTCAGTAACGAGACGAGCAGCGCAGCGGCCGTCGCCTGCCAGCGCAGCTGCGTCAGCGCGTCGCGCACGGTATCAACATCGGTGTGTGGGAGACCAAAAGACTGTGATCAGCGAGATTGTCTGTGAATGAATCGCCGCAGAAAGGTCTGCGCTGATCGGCATGGTGACATCGACGTTGGCCCGTTATCAAGTTTGCGGACGGGCGCGGGGTATCAATCGTCGGCGGCGAAGTCGTAGTTCATTTCGGTGGATGGCTCTTGCAGATAGTGGCCCTGGATGTAGTTCGCACCCGCTTGCCACAGCGCGGACAGCACCGTCGCACTCTCGACCATCGGAATGACCGTCAGCTTGCCGTGCTGCTGCAGCTCACGAATCATGTTGGTCAGCTTTTCCTGGCGAGCCTGATCGCCGTCGAGTTTCTGCACGTGACCGCCGTCGAG
>CAYUMA010000510.1:0-5165 GCA_964445675.1 uncultured Pseudomonadales bacterium
GCCGGCCGGATCACGACGCGACATCAGGGCGGCGGCCACAAGCAGCACTATCGATTGATCGATTTCCGTCGCGACAAGGACGGCATTCCGGCGGTTGTCGAGCGCCTCGAGTACGACCCGAACCGGACCGCGAATATCGCGCTGTTGAAGTATCGGGACGGCGAGCGCCGTTACATCATCGCGCCGCGTGGCGTCAGCGCCGGCGATCAGCTGATGTCCGGAGCAACTGCGCCGATTCGCGCCGGGAACTCGATGCAGTTGCGCAACGTCCCGCTCGGCAGCGTCATCCATTGCGTCGAGCTGAAGGCGGGCAAGGGAGCCCAGATTGCGCGCAGTGCGGGAAGCTCTGCGCAGCTGGTCGCGCGCGAAGGCGCGTACGCGACGCTGCGACTGCGTTCCGGTGAGATGCGTCGTGTGCTGATCGAGTGTCGCGCGACTCTCGGCGAAGTCGGCAACAACGAGCATAGCTTGCGTTCGTATGGCAAAGCCGGCGCGAAACGATGGCGCGGGATTCGTCCGACGGTCCGCGGTGTCGCGATGAATCCGGTCGACCACCCGCACGGTGGCGGTGAAGGTAAGACGTCGGCTGGACGTCATCCGGTGTCGCCATGGGGTACCAAGACGAAGGGTTACAAAACGCGCGCTAACAAACGTACCGACGGCATGATCGTGCGTCGGCGCGGTAAGAAATAGGCCGATGGGCGGGAGAATCTAAGTGCCAAGATCGTTGCGAAAGGGACCGTTTGTCGATGTGCACCTCGCGAAGAAGGTGGAAGTCGCGGTGGCGACAAACGACAAGCGCGCGATCAAGACCTGGTCGCGGCGATCGATGATCCTGCCGGACATGGTCGGGTTGACGATCTCCGTGCATAACGGCCGCCAACATATCCCGGTCTATGTCTCCGAGGAGATGGTTGGCCACAAGCTGGGCGAATTCGCGCCGACCCGCACCTATCGGGGTCACGCCGGCGACAAGAAAGTGAAACGCTAGGTTACGGAGCGAAACGATGGAAGTCTCGGCAATTGCAAGAGGACTGCGGATCGGACCCCAAAAGGCCCGCCTCGTTGCTGACCAGGTGCGCGGCAAGCCGGTCGCGAAGGCGCTCGATATTCTGAACTTCAGTAATCAGAAGGGCGCGGGGCTGATTCGCAAGGTGCTCGAATCGGCGATCGCGAACGCAGAGAACAACGAAGGCGCGGACGTCGACGAGTTGCGCGTGCATCGAATTTTTGTCGATGAGGGCGTCACGTTGAAGCGGATCATGCCGCGAGCGAAGGGGCGGGCGGATCGTATTTCGAAACGTTCGAGCCACATCACGGTCACCGTATCGGACACTGCCGCGAAGCGGCGGTAACAGCGGAGCAGACATGGGTCAGAAAGTAAATCCGACGGGAATGCGCCTTGGCATCGTCAAGAGCCATAACTCGGTGTGGTACGCGGACAAAAAACAGTATTCGAAATATCTGTTGAACGATTTGCGCGTGCGCGAATTCCTGCAGGATCGGCTTTCGCAGGCGTCGGTCAGCCGCATCGAGATCGAGCGCCCGGCGGCGACCGCGCGTATTTCGATTCACACCGCGCGTCCCGGCATCGTGATCGGCAAAAAAGGCGAGGACGTCGAACGCCTGCGGCGCGAGCTCGCGCAGATGATGGGCGTGCCGGTTCACGTCAACATCGAAGAGATCCGCAAGCCCGAGATCGACGCGCTTCTGGTCGCGCAGAACGTCGCGCAACAGCTGGAACGCCGCGTGCAGTTTCGACGTGCGATGCGGCGCGTGATTCAGAACGCGATGCGGATCGGCGCCAAAGGCATCAAGGTGCGCGTCGCCGGTCGTCTCGGCGGCACTGAAATCGCACGCTCGGAGGTCTATCACGAAGGTCGGGTGCCGCTGCACACGCTGCGCGCCGATATCGACTACGCGACAGCCGAAGCCAAAACGACGTACGGCGTGCTCGGTATCAAAGTGTGGATCTTCAAAGGCGAGATCCTGGGTGCGGACGTCGCAGATGCACACGCGACCGCGAAGCGCGGCGCTGAGTAAGGGAATCGATTCATGTTGCAACCCAAGCGAACGAAATTCCGCAAGATGCACAAAGGCCGCAATCGCGGTCTGGCTTCGCGCGGAAGTACCGTCAGCTTTGGCGAGTACGGACTGAAAGCGACCGGACGCGGCCGCTTGACGGCGCGGCAGCTCGAAGCAGGACGCCGAGCGATGACGCGACACGTCAAGCGCGGCGGCAAGATCTGGATCCGGGTTTTTCCGGATAAGCCGATCACGAAAAAACCGCTCGAAGTGCGGCAAGGGAAAGGTAAAGGCGCGGTCGAGTATTGGGTCGCGCTCGTTCAGCCGGGCCGCGTGTTGTACGAGATGGACGGCGTCACTGAAGAACTCGCGCGCGAGGCCTTCGCGCTGGCTGCGGCGAAGCTGCCGTTCAAGACCACGTTCGTCAAACGTTCGGTGATGTGATGAAGGCGTCCGATATCAGAGGAAAGACTCCCGCGGAACTCAAA
This sequence comes from uncultured Pseudomonadales bacterium, assembly GCA_964445675.1. Classification (GTDB taxonomy): domain Bacteria; phylum Pseudomonadota; class Gammaproteobacteria; order Pseudomonadales; family Azotimanducaceae; genus DATJGR01. The sequence continues at coordinate 2,514 of CAYUMA010000510.1, forward strand.
GTCGAGTTGCTGCGACTGCGCAAGGAACAGTTTACCGTGCGCATGCAATCGGCCAGCGGCCAGCTGGGCCAGCCGCACTTCGTGAAAGAACTGCGCCGCGATATCGCGCGCGTAAAAACGGTGATGAGGGAGAAGCGTGACAATGGCTGACGTCGAGGAAAAGCGAGTCAAGGGCCGTGTCGTCACCGGACGCGTCGTCAGCAACAAGTGCAATCAGACGATCACCGTGCTGATCGAGCGGCGTGAGCCGCACCCGGTGTATGGCAAATACGTCCGTCGGTCGACCAAAGTCCACGCGCACGACGCGAACAACGAGTGTAACGAAGGTGATCTGGTCACGGTGCGCGAGTCGCGCCCGTATTCGAAAACGAAGTCGTGGGTGCTCGCGAGCATCGACGAACGGGCTGCGGCCGAGTAACGGTTTAGGGCTAATTGAAATGATTCAGTCGGAATCGATGTTGGATGTTGCTGACAACAGCGGCGCGCGCCGGGTGATGTGCATCAAGGTGCTCGGCGGTTCGAAACGTCGTTATGCCGGCATTGGCGACGTCATCAAGGTGACGATCAAGGAAGCAATTCCACGCGGTCGCGTCAAAAAAGGCCAGGTGATGAACGCGGTTGTGGTGCGCACGAAGCACGGCGTCCGACGCCTTGACGGATCACTGATCAAGTTCGACCAGAACGCGGCCGTCTTGCTGAACGCGCAGATGCAACCGGTTGGGACGCGGATATTCGGGCCGGTGACGCGCGAACTTCGCACCGAGAGTTTTATGCGGATCATTTCGCTGGCACCCGAAGTGCTCTGAGGAGAGGTGATGCGCAAAATCAGAAGCAAAGATGAAGTGATCGTGATCGCCGGGCGCGACAAAGGCCGGCGCGGCGAAGTGTTGCGGGTGCGTGCGGATGGTCGCATGGTCGTTTCCGGCGTCAACGTCGCAAAGAAACACCAACGCGGGAACCCGAACGCGGGGCAACCCGGCGGGATCGTCGACAAAGAGGTGCCGATTCAGGCATCGAACGTCGCGATCTACAACGACGAGACCGGCAAGGCCGATCGCGTCGGATTTCGGATCGAGGACGGCAAGAAAGTCCGCTTCTTCAAGTCGACAAAAAAGACGATAGGAGCCTAACGAGGCTTAGCCATGGCAGATCTACACCGACACTACATCGAAAAAATCCGTCCGAGTCTGATGGAGCAGTTCTCCTATAAGAACGTGATGGAGGTTCCGCGGCTCGTAAAGGTCACGCTGAATATGGGCGTGGGCGAAGCCGTTGGAGACAAGAAGATCATGGATCACGCCGTCAAGGACATGACGCTGATCTCGGGCCAAAAGCCCGTCGTCAACAACGCGCGCAAATCCGAAGCCGGCTTCAAGATTCGCGAAGGCTATCCGGTCGGCTGCAAAGTGACGCTGCGCCAGAAGCGCATGTACGAGTTCGTCGAACGACTCGTCGGTATTGCGATTCCGCGGATGCGTGACTTCCGCGGATTGAACCCACGTTCATTCGATGGTCGCGGCAATTTCTCGATGGGTGTGACCGAGCAGATCACGTTTCCGGAGGTCGACTACGACAAGATCGACACGATCCGGGGTCTCGATGTCACCGTCACCACCACAGCGCGGACCAATGCGGAAGGCCTCGCGCTGCTGAAGGCGTTCAGCTTCCCGTTCCGCGAGGCGCATTGAGCATGGCAAAAACTTCGGTAGTCGAACGAGAACGGCGGCGCGGCAGATTGCAGGCGAAGTACGCCGTCAAGCGTAAAGGATTGAAGGACGTCATCAACGATCGCAATTTGTCGGACACCGAACGGTGGGACGCGCAGGTCAAGTTGCAGAAGCTGCCCCGCGACTCGAGTCCGTTTCGCAAACGCAGACGGTGCGCGATCACTGGTCGGCCGCGCGGCGTGTATCGGAAGTTCGGCCTCGGACGCACGAAGTTGCGCGAAGCCGCGATGCGGGGCGATGTGCCGGGTCTGGTGAAAGCGAGCTGGTGAGGACTATTTAGATGACGATGCAGGATCCCGTTGCCGACATGCTGACGCGCATTCGTAACGCGCAGCAAGTTCAGAATCCGGACGTGTCGATGCCGAGCTCGAAGCTGAAGATTGCAATCGCTCGCGTGTTGCGAGATGAGGGATACGTCAGCGAATTCTCTGTCAGCGATGGACCCAAGCCGCTGCTGCAGATCGGCTTGAAGTATCACAAGGGGCGCCCCGTCATCGAGGTGCTTGATCGGATCAGCCGGCCGGGACTGCGCATTTATCGCGACAAGGACGAACTGCCGACGATCCAGGGCGGCTTGGGAATTGCGGTGATCAGCACGTGCAAAGGCGTGATGACCGATCGCGCCGCGCGCAATGCAGGTATCGGCGGCGAAGTGCTGTGCACCGTGTTCTGATCGCTGTTCAGATTGAGGTGAGAGATGTCTCGAGTTGCTAACTATCCGATCGATGTCCCGAAGGGTGTCGAAGTCACGCTGGACGCGCTGACGCTGAGCGTCAAAGGCGCGAAGGGCGCTTTGGCGACTGCGCTCGACGCGGCAGTCGAGATTACGCGAGAAGACGGTCGTTTGAGATTTGCGGCGAAGGGTGCCGACGCGCATTCCCAGGCGATGGCCGGGACGCTGCGGGCGCTCGTGCGCAACATGATG
>CAYUMA010000511.1:0-4040 GCA_964445675.1 uncultured Pseudomonadales bacterium
ACCGGCACAGAGGGTCGTGTGCCGCCGGTCAGATTGACGAAGCGCCCGCTCCCGATCTGGCTGACCCACGTATCGACAGGGCCGTCACGATCGGAGCGAAATGCGACGAAGCGGCCGTCGCGCGAGATGGCGGCGTCGTTCTCCGACCCCGGGAAATCGGTGAGCCGCGTGAACTGAGCTCCCGCCAGCGGATTGTCGACCGCAGCCGATTGGCCACTGATTGCCCACCATGCACCAGCGCCCGCCAGCGCGACCACGCATGCGGCGGCAACCAGCCACGTCGACGCACGGCGCGTTGCAGCTGGGGAGACTACCGGCGCCGACAGCGCGATTCGCACGCCGGCGGTGTCCTCTGCCGTGTCCGGCGGCGCGAACGTCTCGCGCAGGGCTGCAATCAGCCGGTCCATGTCACGGTGGAAATCGGGATCGGGGCGGACGGAAATCGCCTGCCGGTACGCTAACGCCGCCAGGCTGGCCGGGAGCTGCCTTTCGCCCGGCATCATCGCGTTTGCCACGAGCACCGGGACCACGTGGATGCCGCGCGAGAGCGCCGCCTCGATCTCGATTCGCACGAAGTCGTCCGCGTCATCCAGGCGCCGTCGGCCCGCGTCGGTCTGCGCGTCGACCCACCGCGATCCCACGACGATCAGCGCGAACCGACATTCGTCGAGAACGGTGTTCAGGTGTGAGCGGAAATCAGTGCCGATGGGAATGGAGTCGACGTCTTTGAAGACGTAACCCTTGCCGAACTCGGCGATGAGCCGATCGCAAATCCGGCCGCAGTCGGCCTGGCTGTCGCTGCGTCGATAAGAGATGAAAAGTCCCTGCACGGGAGGAAGGATAGGTAACTGAATGCCCCGTCAGCAAGTCGCGTGACATCCGCATCCCGACGTCGCGCCTCAATTGCCTCGTCGGCGAGGGCATTCTCGCGAATGCCTCCGGTCGCGCCGAGCGATCAGTCCAGTTCTTTCAGATGCGTCTCGCCGCCGAGCGCGTTCATCTGCTTCAGTATCCAGGCCTGCCGCGACCGGACGTACTTTGACGGCGCCGCGACGCGAAACACCCTCGGGTTCGGCAACACCGCCGCGAGCAATGCACTCTGCGATCGATTGAGCCGCGCCGGTGGCTGTTTGAAGTAGCGTTCGCTCGCCGCGCCGACACCCCACACGCCCTGGCCGAACTCCGCGATGTTGAGGTACACCTCGAGTATCCGCTGCTTTGGCCAGAAGACCTCGATCAACAGCGTGAAGTAGGCTTCGAGACCTTTACGAATCCAGTTCTGACCGCCCCACAGGAACAGATTTTTTGCCGTCTGCTGCGTGATCGTGCTGGCGCCGCGCGTCGATACGCCACGGTCGCGCTCCGACAGCGCGCGTTCGATCTGCACAAAATCGAAACCGAAATGTTCGGCGAAGCGCTGATCTTCGGACGCGATCACCGCGAGCTTCGTGCTGCGGGATATCTGCGCCCAGTCCACCCAACGCTGTTGAAATCGATAGTCGCGCGGCGCGGTGAACGCAGCGCGCACGCGATCGGCGACGATGAATGCTGTCGTCGGCGGATTGACGAAGCGCAGCGCGACGACGCTGCCGATCGACCACACGAACCACACGGCCACGACATACGCGAGCACGCGACGCAGACGTCCACGGGACAAGCGGCCGCTCGGCTTTTTCTTGCTGACTCTCCGTGTCGGCATCGCGCGACTATCGCACCGCTTATCCAGACCGCCGACTCAAAGACCTTCCTCGAGCGACGGCACCGCGAACTCGCTCTCGACGATCGCGAGAAATCGCTTCGCCGCTTCCGACAACGGCTTGTGGCGCTTGTAGTAAATGCCGACCGTTCGGTGGATCGCGCCGAATTCGAGCGCCGGCAACGCGACCAGGCCGTCGAGTTCGCCGAGCAACCGGTCCGACAGGAACGTCACGCCCTTGCCGGCTTCGAGCAATGCAAAACGCAACTCGAGGTGGCTGACTTCCCAGATGCTCGCGAACAAGTCGCGCAGACGTTCATGGCCCGGCCGTTTCGTCGCCTCGTCGAGATACGACGTGATCAGCGTGACTTCGCCGAGCACCTTCAGCGGCTCGTTGATCAGCGCATCGAAACGCGGGTGCGACCGATGCGCGACCAGCACGCGTTGTTCCGCAAAACATCCCCGCACAACGAAGTGGCCGGGCATCTCGTGCTGAAACGGGCCGAAGCCCAGTTCCCAACGATCCTCGTCGACGCCGTAGACGATCTCGCGACTCGGCGCGACATCGAGCTTGAGCCTAGTCAGCGGGTTGCGTTCGCAGAACTTCAACAACAGCGACTTTGCGTAGAAGCGGTTCACGAGGCTGTTCATCGCGAGATTCAACGTCGACAGCGCACCGCTGCGAATCTGCTGGACGTCGTCGAGCGCGTTGCGCTCTTCGTTGATGACGGTTTGTGCAAAACGGAACATTCGAAGCCCCGCTTCGGTGAGGTGCGGCACGCGGCCGCGCACCAGCAGAGCGGTGTTCAGCTTGTGCTCGAGGTTCGCGATCGCCTGGCTGACGGCCGACTGCGATACGTTGAGCCGTTCCGCGGCGCGACTGAACCCGCCCTCCTCGATCACCGCGGACAGCACTCGAATCTCGTGACGCTCGACCTGCATGGCTTTTCTCCGCTCCCCTGACGACTACACCACAGCCGGCGCACGCGCACCACTTATCGGTCGATCAGGCACGCTGATACTTAAGCACGACGAGAGGGCTGCATTAGTCGATCGCGCTCGCGCCCCTCGCCGTGGCCCACTAGTGTCGATGACGGTGGGTCATCACTGGGAGTAGCGCATGCGTGGTTCGAAGCTGGAAGTTCCAAAAGGTCTCGACGGTGTCGAAGTCGACGTCACGAAGATCTCGCTCGTCGACGGCGAGCGCGGCCAATTGAGCTATCGCGGCCACGACGTCGCGACGCTGATCGAGTGGCCGTTCACGCGTGTGGTGCTCTTGGTGTTGACCGGCGAAGACCCGACCAACGTCGAACGCAAACAATTCGACATGGCGCTCATGCGAGCAGCAAGGCTGTCGGCGCAAGACGCGGGGCTGCTGACGCTCGCCGCCAAGACCGATGCGCATCCGATGGCGGTGCTGCAAGGTCTCATTCCGTTGCTGTCGCATTCCGGTGAATTCGACGCCTTTGGCGATGCCGCGCACGGCTTCACGGTCGCGGCCAAGTTGCCGGCGTTGATCGCAGGCCTGTATCAACTCAGGGCCGGCGCGGCGCTGCCGGCACCAAGCGAGCTGCTCGATCCGCACGCGCGCTTTCTGGCGCAAATGGGCTACGCGACGCTCGCAGCCGACAAGCCCGAACTCGTACACGCGTTCAACGTGACGCAGATTCTGCAGATCGAACACAGCTTCAATGCGAGCACGTTCGCCGCGCGCGTCGTCGCGAGCACGTTGGCGCCGGTCGAAAATGTGTTGGCCGCGGCACTCGGAGCATTGCACGGCGCCTTGCACGGCGGCGCGGATCAAGCGGCGCTCGAAATGGCGCTCGAAGTGGGGGACCCGGCGCGGGCCGCCGACTTCGTCGACGAATGTCTCGCGACCGGTCGCAAGATCATGGGCATGGGTCATCGCGAATATCGCGTGCTCGATCCGCGCGCGCGGTTCGTCAAAGGCCTTGCCGCGAAACTGTCGAAGGGCACACAGCTCGAAACGTTGTACCTGACGCTCGAAGCGATCGAAGCGCACATCAGTGCGCGCATGGCCGAACGCGGCACGGCGCTGCACGCGAACCTCGAGTTCTACAAGGGCGTCATCTATCGCGCCGCCGGACTGCCGTCGGACTATTTCACCGCCGCGTTCGCGATGGCGCGCGTATATGGCTATCTCGCGCACTTCATCGAGAGCCGCATCAACAATCGACTGATCCGCCCGGCGGCGAAGTACATCGGCATCACGCCGGAAGCCGTGAGCTGACCCTGTCACATCGCTTCGAATCCGCGCTTGCGCCATGCGTGCGTGTCGAAGCGCCGTGAGCATCACGCCGGAAGCCGTGAGCTGACCCTGTCA
>CAYUMA010000512.1:0-1783 GCA_964445675.1 uncultured Pseudomonadales bacterium
GGTGTGCGCCTCGGGCCAGTCGTTGGCGCGCTCAGCGGCGGGCAGCAGGCGTACACCCGGATCGCCGCCGCGCAGCCGGCCGCCGACTTCGAGTTGAAAGCGCGTGATCGCCTGGTTCGAGTTCCAGCCCGGCGCCCAGACGTACGGGATCAATGCGCCAACGTCGCCGGTGTTGGCCCCTTCCATCGAAAACGCGAGCGGCGACTCCTCGTCCACCGACGCTTTTGGTTCATGCATCGTGTGATCGGCGTTCATCGCGGTGCGGCCGCTATAGCGGTGGGTCTGCCGCGGCACGCGGGTCTGCGCGGGGCCGCGGTAGTTCGCAGACGGCGCCGCAGACGCGATGCCAGCGAGCGGGGTCTGCGCGTCGCATGCAGCGACGACGTCGTCGATGTGATGCCAGCCGAGTTCATTGCGACCGAGTGCGACGGCCGCCGCGGAAATCCAACGCCACGCCGGACGGATCGGACTCGCCGGTTCGAATACCGCGAAATAACGTTGCGCGCGGCCTTCGTAGTTGATCAGCGTGCCTTCGCTCTCGACGTACGTCGCGGCCGGAAGCGCCAGTGTCGCGGCCTCGGTTGTGCGCGTCTCGATGCAGTCGAGCACGACGAGATTCACCGCCGCGCTCAACGCGCGCGCAACGCGCTCGGCCGGTGCGCGCCGATAAATATCGTTTTCGAGTACGACGAGCGTTTTTGCGCCGCCGCTTTCGGCCTTCGCCAGTGCGGCTTCGAGCGTCAGACCACCGCCCAACATCGCGGCGCCGACACTGTTGCACTCCGGTACCGCGAGCAGCAGCTTGGTACCGGCGGTCTTTGCACGCAGCGCGCGCGCGATGCGGCCCGCCGCCGTGAGCACCGCGCGACTCATCGCACCGGTCCCGGAGACGATCAGCGGCCGCTGCGCGCTCGAAAGCGATTGCGCCGCCGCCGTGACGAACTGCGCGCGTGCGGCATCCATGCCGGCGATCGGTTTGCCGTCGAGCACATTCGCGATCGCGTCGCCGATCGCGGCGAGGTCCTCGGGTGCCGCGTGGACCGTCGCCGTCGCAAAGTCGTCGCTTTGCGTCGGCAGCGGTGTCGCCGAATAACACGGGCTCTGGGCGAGCTGCGCGTGGCTGCGCACGCCGGCGTCCTGCCACAACGGAATCTGCGCGCTCCCCGCCATCACGAAGGTGTGATTGCGGACCGCCTGGCGCAGCGCGAGTGCCACGCGCGGCGCGGTATTGAGCACGTCTTCCCCGAGGATCAGCACCGCGTCGGCGCGTTCGACCTCCGCGATCGTCGGGCTTGCATCGGGCGCCGCGCGCATTAGCGCGAGTGCATCGGCCACCAGCACTTCTTCGTCCGCCGCAAAACCCGCGCAGAAGTTGTCGGCGCCGACCAGCGTGCGCAGCGCGAAGTTCGCCTCCACCGACGCGCGTGGCGAACCGATGCCAACGACCGGACCCTGCCGCAGCAACGAAGCGAAGCGCGCAGTTGCGGCGTCCGGTTCGATGGCGTCGAAGCTGCCGTCAGCGCAGCGCGATCCCGCGCGCTTGAGCCGCGCGTCGCTGTTGACGAAGCCGCCGCCGAAGCGGCCGCGGTCACAGAGAAAATAGCCGTTCAGATCGTGGTGATAACGATTGTGAATCCGCCGCAACGTGCCATAGCGTTCGGCCGGGAACGTATTGCAGCCGACGCCGCACCCCGCACAGATCGACGGCGCGGATTGCAGATCCCACTTGCGCGTGTACGCCTTGCTTGCGGGTTTGTCGGTGAATACACCCGTCGGGCACACT
>CAYUMA010000513.1:0-2333 GCA_964445675.1 uncultured Pseudomonadales bacterium
GACGGGATCGAGCAGCGACAGATCTCCCTGTGTGACCTGATTGCCTTGCGGAAACGGTGCGCCCGTGACGACGCCGATCTGCACGCGCACGCGATCGTCCTGGTAGTAACAGTCGTAGACGCGCGTCAGCAATGCTTGAAACAGCGGCGGATCGCTCGCGCTGAATTCGCGCACGCGGGCGCCGCGATCGGCGAGCGGGAGATCGACGAACGCCGGTTCGAAGCGTTGCAACACCGATACCAGTAGAGGGATGAAATCTTCCGCCTGCGCGAGCAGATAAGCATCGAACTCCACGTCGGCGGCGCTCGGCATGGTGCCGTCATCGCTGGCAGGAACCAACGTGTCGAGCAGCGCGGCTAAGAGAATCTGTTGGGCGCGAGTCAACGGATGGTCGGTCGAGATGATGTCGGGCACCGCGGCGCTCCTCAATCGAACAGCTCAGTCGAACAGATTGGCGAGGTTCTTCTTCATCGTATCGGCCACATACAGCGCCCACGCTTGAATGGTGCTGGCCGGGTTCACGCCACCGCCGGTCACAAAAACGCTGCCGTCGACGATGAAGAGATTCTTCACATCGTGGCTGCGACCCCAGCTGTTGACGACGGATCGCGTCGGGTCGTTGCCGGTGCGCGCGGTGCCGAGTAGATGCCATCCAGATGTCCGCAGCGGACCGGAACTCGTCACCGTTCGCGCGCCGGCGGCCAGCAACGCTTCTGCGGCGCGAGCCTGGCCGTGTTCCATCATCTTCAGGCTGTTGTCGCTGTAGCGGTACGTGATCTTCGGCGCCGGGATGCCGTTCGAATCGGCGCGGGTGGGATCGAGCGTCACGGTGTTGTGTTCCTCCGGCAAATCCTCGCAGAGAATGCCGATCGATGCGACGTGATCGAACCGTTGGCGGAATGCCTCGTGATGTCCGGGACCCCACGGAATCGTGCCGCTCATGTAACCCGCCATCGCCGTGCCCAACGGACCCGATCCGCGTGAGATCTGCATGTTGTAGCCGCGCACGAAGCCGCGGGACTGATCGGTTTCGTAGAACTGCTTGCTCAGAATGCAGCACGCCTGCGGTCCTTTGTGGCTATCGAGCGGTTCGTCGAACAGACCCTGCACGAACGCGACCGGATGGAACATCAGGTTTTTGCCGACCAGGCCGCTGCTGTTCGCGAGACCATCGGGGAACTGCGTCGATTTCGAGTTCAGCAGAATGCGCGGCGTGCCGACGCCGTTGCACGCCATCACGATCACTTCGGCGCGCTGGAAGCACTCCTCACCGGCCGCGTTGTAGTAGACGACGCCGTTCGCAAGCCCATGTTCGGAAAGCCGGATCTCGCGTACCCGACAGCGGGTGCGCAGCTCAACGCCCCGGCGAATGGCCTCCGGCCAATACGTGATGTCGGTACTGGATTTGCCACCTTGCGCGCAGCCGGAGAGGCATGGTCCCAGGTTCACGCACTTGTCACGTCCCTGATACGGCTGCGAGATGATCGCGCTGTCGGACGGCCACCAATGCCAGCCGAGTTTGTTGAACCCGCGCGCGACGGTTTCGCCGACAAGTCCCAGCGGCAGCGGCGGCAGAGGCGGTTGCTTGGCGGGATACATCGGATCGCCCGCCAGCCCAGACACCCCCATAACGCGGTCGTTGGTGGTGAAGTACGGCTGCAGCGTGTCGTAGTCGATCGGCCAATCGTCCGCGACGCCGTCGAGCGTTCTCACCTTGAAATCGGATGGATGCAAACGTGGGAAATGCGCGCCGTACAGAATCGTGCTGCCGCCGACGCCGTTGAAGTTGACGACGGTGACGGCGGATTCGTCGTTGTTGATCGGATAGTCCGTCTCGCGACCGCGCACGTTCGGGTCGATGTGATAGTTGCCGTACGCCTGGCTCTCCCAGTTCGCCGCGGTGCTCGGATAGTCGGACGGATTCGTCCAATCGCCTTGCTCGAAGCAGACGATGCGCATCCGCGTATCCGCCAGGCTCCACGCAACCGCAGCGCCGGAAGCACCTGCTCCAATGATCAGAACGTCGACGACGTCGTCGGCCATGGCACATTCTCCGCAATCACGGTGCAGTGTAACTCGACGCACCGATGTCGAACCGGCGGTGTGAGCGTCTAACAGAAGCTTGCAGTCGCGTGGTCCGCGCTACGGTTTCCATCTAGTTGTCAGGACGCTGAACGGGTGCAGCAGCACCGGACCAGGTCCAGCCCGTCATCACGGCGGCATCGCGGTCGCGACCCTGCAGGATGCTCAGATCGTCGCTGCGAGTTCGGTGCCCGAATATTCGCAGCGGGGCTCGAAATCCGCGCCGTATTTGCCTGCGATGAACTGGCGGA
>CAYUMA010000514.1:0-2586 GCA_964445675.1 uncultured Pseudomonadales bacterium
CGGCAGTTCGCGTCAGCGGCGGAACGCGCCGGCATCAGGCGCATCTTCTTCCTCGGCGGGCTGGGCGACGAGGCGTCGCAGCTAAGCGCGCACCTGAGAAGCCGACAGGAAGTTGGAGAGCTGCTGCGATCCGGTCCAACATCCGTCACCGAGTTTCGCGCCGGCCTGATCATCGGTCCGGGCTCTGCGTCGTACATCATGCTCCAGCAGCTTGTCGAGCGGCTGCCGGTGATGATCACGCCGCAGTGGGTTGAGACGCGGACACAGCCGATCGCCATCGCCGATGTGGTTCGTTACCTCGTCGAAGCGCTGAAGGACGACTCGAGCGAAGATGCCACATACGAGATCGGTGGTCCGGAGGTGATGACGTATCGCTCCATGATGATGCGTTATGCCGGCGCGCGTGGTCTGACGCGGGTCATGCTGCCCGTGCCAGTCCTCACGCCGCGCCTTTCGTCCTACTGGGTCGATGTCATCACCGACGTGTCGGCAGCGCTTGCACGTCCACTCATCGAGGGTTTGCGCAGCGAGATGATCGTGCGCAGCGATGCCGCCTCACGCAAATTCGGCCCGGCGACGATAGGATTCGAGGAGGCGCTCGCGGTCGCGGAGCGCACGCGTGTCAGTCGCCGCGAACTGCCGTTCTTTTGGCTCGTCCGGCTGCCGCGGCATCTCCGTGACTTCGCGAATCGCCGATTCCTTCCGCCCGTGTTGTCCGATGAGCAGGTACGCCGATCGCACGCAGACCCTGCGCGCCTCTGGAAGAGCGCAGTGGAAATCGGCGGGCGCCGCGGCTATCCGATGCTCGATCCGTTGTGGCGGATACGTGGCTGGTTTGACCGCCTCGTCGGTGGCCCGGGCCTGAACCGCTCCGGCCCGACAGCCAGCGACGTGCGCGTCGGCGACCGACTCGATTTCTGGGAAATCGTCGAGCTCGACGCTGGTCACCGCATCCGCATGCGTGCCTTGATGAAGGTTCCCGGTGTAGCAGAGTTGGAGATCGCCGTGCACCAGGAGCAGGACGAGACCGTCCTCGTGCAGACGGCGCGTTTCACCCCGCGTGGAATCGCCGGCCGCGTGTACTGGTGGGCGCTCTACCCCGTGCATGCGCTCATCTTCGCAGGCATGGCGCGGCGCATCGTGAAGCGAGCCGAAGGCCGAACTTCTTAGTCAAGTCGTCAGATATTGGTGAATCGCATGACACAGCCGGACGTATCATCCGAATCGAAGCGAGAAGCGCGCGAAACGCGAGCTGTCGCGCGATGGCGGCCAGCTCGGCGCTGGTATCACCCCCTGCTTGCAGCCATCGTCGTGAAGGGGTCGCAGTTCGTTATGCGCCGTATGAACACCCTGACGATCGAGGGTCGTGAGCGGTTCGATGCCCTTGCCGAGCGACAGGGACGCGGATTGCTGACGTTCAGCAATCACGCCTCGATGTTCGACGACCCACTTCTGACGGCGAACTTCGCTCCCTCCGGCTACGACGAGATGCGATGGGTCGCGTCGGACGCGCTGAACTTCTTTGGATCCGGATGGAAGGCGTGGATCTTCACAGCAGGCAAATGTGTGCCAGTCGTGCGCGGTGGCGGCGTCGGACAGGACGGCTTCCAGTTCCTTAGTGATCGTCTTGCCGCCGGAGCATGGATACACATCTTCCCGGAGGGTGGCCGGACACGCGATCCGCGCGCGCTCATGCAGGCTCCCTTCAAGCTCGGTATTGGCCGCCTGATCGATGAGACGCATCCGATTGCCCTGCCTTTCTACCACCACGGTATGCAGGGCGTGCTGCCGCTGGGCTCCAGCCGACCGCGCGCCGGGCAGCGTGTCCACCTGCTGTTCGGAAACCCGACATCTTGCGACGATGCGTTCGTCGCGGCGACCGTCGCGAATGTAGGATCGAACAACGAACGTGATAGATGGGAGGCGCTCTCAACATGGGCGTACGACGCGTTGCGAGAACTTGAGCTTCGCGTTCATCCGGCGGTACGAGAGGAGAGCAGTATTGGGATTCATTGAGGTTTGGTTTCTGGCGCTCGCCGCTATTGTCGCGGCGATGGCTGCGCTTTGGCTCCTGAGCCTGGCGTTACGAAACGCGAGCATCGTCGATGTCGCCTGGGGCTTGGGATTCGCTGGCGTAGCCGTGCTCGCTGCCGTCGCAGGCGGCGGCTATGGAGGCCGGCGCGTGTTCGTAGCCGTGCTCACATGTATTTGGGGCGTGCGTCTCGGCTCGTACATTTTCCTGCGAAATCGCGGCAGGGGTGAAGATCCCCGATATCAGGCGATGCGGCGGCGGGCGGGAGACCGCTTCTGGTGGTTCAGCTTCTTTCAAGTGTTCGTTCTGCAGGGCGCTTTGATGTGGCTGATCTCGGTACCGCTGGTTGCGTCGGCTACTGCGCAGCAACCGGATCACCTCGCGCCCACGGACATCATCGGCATGCTCGTCTTCCTGATCGGGCTGGCATGCGAAGCGACCGGCGATTGGCAACTCGCCCGATTCAAGAAGGATCCTGTGAACCGTGGACAGGTGATGGATCGGGGGCTATGGCGGTACACGCGCCACCCGAACTACTTTGGTGACGCGACGGT
>CAYUMA010000515.1:0-2519 GCA_964445675.1 uncultured Pseudomonadales bacterium
GCGACCTACTTACAAAGGCGATTCGATTCGCGCGCCGTCTCTCGTATCTCGGCGGCGCGGTTCATTTAAAGTTGCGTTTACTTCGCGCGAGTAGACCCCTTGATAGACACCACCAACACGCAAGACGCTACGGCTGCGTCCGACGCATTCGCGGGGATGGTATGGAGCAGCGGCAAGCGGCTACTGTCGGTGCCGTTGTTCCGCATGATGGGGCGGTTGCGGATTTTCTTGACGGTCGCGGTCGACGTTCTGCTCGTGATCGCAGCGACACAAGCCGCGCATTGGGTCGTCGCCGAGGATCCCTCAGACGGGGTCCGAGTGTGGCTCGCGAACGGATTGGTTGTGTTCGGCATCATGGGCTGCAGCGCCGCGGTGGGTCTGTATAGCCGCCGTTTGCGCGCACGCTGGCGCGGATTGTTGTTGCGAATTCTCTTCGGTGCGGGCGCCGGCGTATCGGTAGCCTGGATCCTCGGGCTGATGGTCCAACCGGAATACTCGGCTCGTATGCTTCTCGTCATTGGCGCTTGCAGCGCGATCCTTGTGGCGATCGTCAGATTGACGAGCCACTTCTTCGTCCGAATCGACGAATTTTTCCAGCGTAACGTGCTCGTGCTCGGTGGCGGCAATCGCGCGTCGACGCTCCGCGTGCTGCGTCGTCGATCGGATCGGCGCGGATTTCGCCTCGTCGGATATGTGGCGCAGCCCGGTGAAACCGTAGCGGTGCCACGCGAACAACTGATCCACGCGCATACGGTCACTTCGTTGCTCGACTATGCGCGCGCGCATAACGTCGATGAACTCGTCGTGGCGCTCGACAATCAGCGCGACACGTTGCCAATCGCGCAGTTGCTGCAGTGCAGACTCAACGGGATCGAGATCAGCGACCTGTCGAGCTTTCTCGAGCGCGAGACGCAACGGATATTCGTGGCCGGACTGAATCCGGGTTGGGTGATATTCAGCGACGGGTTTCGCAATGACCTCGTGCGAAGGTTCTTTGCGAGGAGCCTCGACATTGTTGTCAGCCTCGGACTGCTGATCATTCTTTGGCCGGTCATGGTGGCCACGGCTTTGTTCATCAAGCTCGAGGACGGCTGGCGCGCGCCCGTTCTTTATCGCCAGATTCGAGTGGGGTTGTTTGACCGACGATTCCAGATGTTCAAGTTCCGCAGCATGCATGACGGCGCGGAGCAAGACGGCGAAGCGATGTGGGCGCAAGCCGATGATGATCGCATCACTCGCGTCGGCAAGCTCATCCGGCGCGTCAGGGTCGATGAACTGCCGCAACTCTTCAACGTATTGCGCGGTGAGATGAGCGTCATCGGCCCCCGTCCGGAGCGACCGGAATTCGTGGCCCAGCTTGCCAAGGTGGTTCCGTACTACACGGCGCGTCATTCGGTTAAGCCTGGATTGGCGGGATGGGCCCAACTTTGTTATCCGTACGGTGCATCCGAACACGACGCCGAAAGAAAACTCGAATTCGATCTCTACTACGTCAAGAATCACAATCTCCTGTTGGACCTGTCGATACTGCTGCACACGTTCGAGACGATCCTGTTCGGGCGCGGCGTCCGCTGACACCATGATCCTGGCGCTCCGAAGCCATGTTTTGTGCTGCGCCTCCCTAAGCGCGCGTCGTCCGCTGGTGCGTGAGAGGCCGATGACGCTACGCTTGCGGATAACGCGCCGGTCGTTGACGGGCAGCGAAAGCATTTAGTCGGCGGAGCAATTTGCAAGCATGGCCAAATTGAACACGAAACTGTCTTGCGTGATCGTGGCTGGCTTGCTGCTCGCCACCATTGGCGTAGTCGACGTTGCGAAGGCCGCAGACGCGGCACAGACGGCCGCAGACGCGCCACAGAAGTCTGAGTACATCATCGGTCCCGGCGACACCCTGCAGGTGTTCGTGTGGCGTAACCCGGAACTCTCCGTCTCGGTGCCGGTAAGACCGGATGGAAAGGTGTCGACGCCGCTGGTGGACGACATGGTCGCGGTTGGCAAGACATCCACTCAACTCGCGCGCGATATCGAAAAGGTACTTACAGAGTTCATTCGAACTCCCCAAGTGACCGTACTGATTAGCAATGCCATGAGCACGTATAGTCAAGTGCAGGTCATAGGCGAGGTGAAGACCCCTCAAGCGCTGCCGTATCGCGACGGTATGCGACTGTTAGATGTGATTTTGGCGGTCGGCGGATTGAACGAGTTTGCGTCGGCGAACAAGACGAAACTGATTCGTCGAGTGGGCGACAAAGAGGTCGAGACGCGGATCAAGCTTGGCAATCTGATGAACTCGGGCGATATGAGCCAGAATGTGGAGCTCCTGCCCGGAGACGTTGTCATCGTTCCACAGTCGATGTTTTAGACGAACCGGTATTGATATGAATGACGCGCTGGTGGAAATGTTCGACCGTGTCGTTGCATTGTGGCGGCTGCGATGGTGGGTGATCACTGTCGCCTGGGTTGTGTGCAGCATTGGTTGGATCGTCGTGCTGGCGATGCCGAACGTTTACGAGTCGTCG
>CAYUMA010000516.1:0-3638 GCA_964445675.1 uncultured Pseudomonadales bacterium
TCGTGCGACTTCCGGCTCGCCGCCCACACAGCGCGGTTGGGCAGCGCGACGCTGCGCTTCGGCCTGCTGCCAGATGAAGGCGGCCAATACCTGCTCGTGCAGTTGCTCGGCGTCGCAAAGACGATGGATTTCCTGATGCGCAAACGCATCGTCGATGCGAACGAAGCGCTGCGTCTGGGGCTCGTGAACGAAGTCGTCGACGCGGATCAACTCGAGCGCGCAACGATGGCGCTCGCGACCGAACTCGCGAATGGTCCCCAGGTATCGATGCGGTTGTTGAAGCGCTCGGTCTACAACGCCGCGGAACTCTCGTTCGAACAGGCGCTCGATGAAATCGCGTCGAAGACCGCGATCAGCGACCACCACCCCGATGCGCGCGAAGGCGTCGCCGGCTTTCGCGACAAACGCGCGCCTTCTTTCAACGCGTGGCTCGAAACTACTCCGAAATAAGGGGCCGAAGTGATGGACGCGCTCGTCGACTACACCGTTGTCGAACCCGGCATTGCGCTGATCACGATCGAGCGCGCCGACAAGATGAATGCGCTCAACGAAGGCGTCATTCAGGGTCTGCGCAGTGCGTGGCAGCGCTTCGCCGACAGCGACGAAAAGGTTGCGATCCTCGCCGCGGCCGGCGAACGCGCTTTCTCGGTCGGCGCCGACATCAAAGACGCCCCTCGAGAGATGTGGCAGGGCGTGCCGAGCGTCGGCGTCGAGTTGTACAAGCCCGTGATCGCGGCCGTACACGGTTGGTGTATCGGCGGCGCCTACGTGATCGTGCAGATGTGCGACCTCGTCGTCGCCGCGGAAAACACGGTGTTCAAATATCCCGAGGCACAGGTCGGCTTCACGGGTGGTCTGATCGCGAGCGCGGTGGCGCGGCTGCCGCACAAGATCGCGATGGAATTCATGCTGCTCGGCGAGGACCTCACCGCGCAGCGTGCATATGACGTCGGCATGGTCAACGCCGTGGTGCCCAACGGCACGCAGCGCGAGGCGGCGCTACGCTACGCACGGATCCTCGCGCGCTCGGCGCCGCTCGTCGTGGAGACGCTGAAACGTTTTACGCTCGCGACATTGAACGCGAGTCCTGCGGAAGCCGCCGCGCTCGCGCGCACCCAACTGCTGCGCGTGCGCGACAGCGAAGACGGTGCTGAAGGGCGGCGTGCGTTCGGTGAAAAACGCCCGCCGACATTCACAGGACGTTGACTACTTCAGAATCAGTTACTTCGGCAACAGATGCGCGACCGAATCGCGCTCTTCGCGCAATTCGGTCTCGGTCGCCTTCATGCGCTCGCGGCTGAAATCGTTGATCGCACGGCCTTGCACGATCTGCCAATCGCCGTTGCGACACACCGTCGGGAACGAATAAATCAAGCCTTTCTCGATGCCGTAGCTGCCGTCCGAATAGACCGCCATGCTGACGGAATCGCCGGGTGCGGATCCAAGCGCCCAGTCGTGCATGTGGACGATCGCCGCATTGGCGGCAGACGCCGCGCTCGAAGAACCGCGCGCTTCGATGACGGCGGCGCCCCGCTGCTGCACCTTCGGGATGAACTCCTTCGTATACCAGTTCATGTCGACGAGGCTCATCGCGTTCTTGCCTGCCACTGTTGCGGCATGCGCATCGGGGTACTGGGTCGCGGAGTGATTACCCCAGATCGTCATATCCTTGACGTCCGTCGTGTGCTTGCCGGTTTTGCGCGCCAACTGCGCCACGGCACGATTGTGGTCGAGCCGCGTCATCGCGGTGAACTGGCGCGGATTCAGATCGGGTGCGTTGCGCTGCGCGATCAGGCAGTTGGTGTTCGCGGGATTGCCGACGACGAGGACGCGAACCTTGCGCGACGCGTGCTGGTTCAAGGCCTTGCCCTGTACCGAAAAAATGGCCGCGTTCGCCTCGATCAGATCCTTGCGCTCCATGCCTTTCGAGCGCGGCCGCGACCCGACCAGCAGCGCGTAGTCCGCGTCCTTGAACGCGACGTTCGGGTCATCGCTCGGAATCATGCCGTGCACCAGCGGAAACGCACAGTCGTCGAGTTCCATGATCACGCCGTCGAGCGCACCGAGTGCGGGCGTAATTTCCAGAAGCTGCAAGATCACCGGTTGATCGGCACCGAGCATTTCGCCGGAGGCGATGCGAAAAAGCAGTGCATAGCCGATTTGACCGGCGGCGCCGGTGACGGTGACGCGAACGGGTTGTTTCATGAGGGGATCCTGCTTTTCATAAATAGGTTGCAAAAGCGATGGCCGCGAGCGGCCGCGATTGTAGCAGCGTACGTGAGCGGCGAGATCAGCTGGAGAATTCGAGAAACCAGTCGCCGCTGCGCGCCAGCGCGATCGCACGCTCGATGTACGGCGCGGCATTGGGCGGCAACGCATCGACGCCGAACCAGCGCATGTCGTCGAAATGATCGGGCTCCGCAAGCCGCGGCTCACCGGAGATCGCGTCACACGCCATGATGAAATCGACGCCCTGTTGATCGGCGGAACGATACGGCATGACCGCCGCAGGAAGCACGCGCGCCGGATCGAGAACCACCCCGGTTTCTTCGAAGCACTCGCGTATCGCACACGCGACGATGCCCTCGCCGCGTTGCAGGTGGCCGCCAGGCAGCGCGTACCAGCCGTCGAGGTAGCCGGTGTGCGCCCGCCGCAACAGCAGCACCTGGTTGTTGCGAAACAGTAGTGTGTGGGCCAGAACCGGAAACAGATCCCGCATCGGTCCCCCTTACGGCGCGCATCTTAGCAGTCCATTTCCGCTTCACGCTGCTGACGGAAGTCGTGTCGCACTGCGCCGGCAACCCGGCTAGCATCGGCCCGATGTCAGATCCCAACCTGTGCCGGCGTGTCGAGGAAGCCTCGCTGAATGCGTGGCCGGCACTGCAGCAGTCGCTGCTCGACGGTTGGGTGTTGCGCTTCGCACGCGGCTTTACCAAACGCGCGAATTCGATCGTGCCGCTGTACCCCTCACAGCAGGACCCCGGTGAGAAGATCCGCTATTGCGAGAACCTTTATGCCCGCGAGCGGCTGAAGACGATCTTCCGGCTGACGACGGTCGTCGAGTCGACCCCGCTGGACACACTGCTCAGCGCGCGCGGTTACACGCACGTCGATCCCACGCATGTGGTCGTGCGTTGTCTCGACGGCGGGCACTTTCCGACGCACGCGCAATTCTCCGAGTTGTCCCGCGGCGATTGGCTCGACGCGTATGGGCGCGCCGCAGGAATTCCAGCGGCCGGACATCAGCTCCATGCGCTGTTGCTGTCCGGCATTCGCACCGAACACGCATTCGGCGTGATCACCGCCGAAGGCCACGTCGTTGCGTGCGGCGTCGCGGTGCTCGAGCGCGAGCTCGTGGGGCTCTTCGACATCGTCACGCACCCGTCCGCGCGGCGGCGCGGTCATGCCCGCATCCTGGTCGAGTCGCTGCTCCGTTGGGGGGCGCAACGCGGCGCGCGCCACGCGTACCTTCAAGTCGTCGATGCAAACGTCGCCGGGCGAGCGTTGTGGGCACACCTGTCGTTCGAAGACCTCTATCGCTACTGGTATCGGGTGGCGCCGTGAAAGTTGTCTCGTGCAGAGCACGGCCCGATTGGTTGACATTGAAAGGACGGGTGATACATTCGCCGGTCGCTTTG
>CAYUMA010000517.1:0-3412 GCA_964445675.1 uncultured Pseudomonadales bacterium
GTATTTCGTTTCGTCTGCGGACTGTCGGATGCCGAAGTCTTCGACGACTACGCGCTCGCAATCAAGTGGTTACTCAAGAACGGCTGGCCGAATCACACTGCGGACGACCTACCGCAACCACAGGATCCCGGCCGAAATCACGCCGACGCACAGCCAAAACAAATACGGGCTTGAGTAGGCGACAAAGCGGGCGAACAACTCGTTGTGGGCATTCATGGACATCTCCCTCATGAGGACCTGCCCGTTTTGTAACCTGTGCGCCGGTTCACGACAAAGGTGAGAACTGCCTTTCCTGTCCCCCGAATGTAATGGCGCGTCGCCGCTGCGCGAGGTGTACACGCCGAGGCTCGGATCACTCCTGATCGAACGATTCGCGACCCGGCGCAACCACGAAAAGTGAAAAGAGTATGGAACCGAACGCGTTAACGCGTTGATGTTGAGACCCTTTTCTCCGCACGTTGGCGATCGCGACAGAATCGCTCTTTTATTCGCAGGATCATGCCGCTATTCTTAACAGCCTCACCAGCCGATGCTGTACGTTTATACAGTGTTATCTCCTCGGCAGGGCGAACGCACGACCTACAGCGCGGCTGGTGAGACTCCTCTAAAACCCTTCCCGATT
The DNA here is from genome assembly GCA_964445675.1 of uncultured Pseudomonadales bacterium. Lineage (GTDB taxonomy): Bacteria > Pseudomonadota > Gammaproteobacteria > Pseudomonadales > Azotimanducaceae > DATJGR01. The sequence continues at coordinate 623 of CAYUMA010000517.1, forward strand.
GCTTCCAATACGCGTGGCTTATTCACGGTCCCGTGCATTCACGGACCGATGTTGCTCATCACGACGCAGCCACTCGCACCGAACATTCCACCGACACCCAGGCACACTGAGATCTCGGCGCCATTGACCTGCGCGGGCGCCGTGCCGCGCAACTGGCGGACACTTTCCTGCAGCGCGTACATGCCGTACATCCCCGAGTGCATGTACGACAGACCGCCACCATTCGTGTTGAGGGGCAGCGAGCCGCCGGGCCGTGTGTTGCCCTCCGCGATGAAACTCGCCGCCTCACCACGTCCGCAAAACCCAAGATCTTCCAAGCCGTAGATCGGCAGATGTGCGAAGGCATCGTAGATCATCAGGTGATGCACATCGTCGCGACTGATGCCGGCCGACTTCATCGCTTCGGCGCCCGCGACACGAAACGCGCGCGAGCTCGTGAGGTCTTCCATCTGACTGACCATCGGTGTCTCGACGCTTTCGCCGGTGCCGATGACGAACACCGGCTTGCGCGGAAAGTCGGCCGCGCGCTCACCCGACACCAGAATAAGCGCTCCGCCACCGTCGGTGACGAGACAGCACTCGAGCAGATGAAACGGGTAAGCGATCATGCGCGACTTCAACACGTCTTCGACCGTGATCAGTTCGCGATAGCTGGCACGCGGATTCATCGATGCCCACTCGCGCTGCACCACTGCGACCATCGCAAGCTGCTCGTGCGACATGCCGTACTGTTTCATGTACCGCAGCACCGGCAGCGTGAACATCGTCGGCGGGCCGACCACGCCATACGGCGACTCGAACTGACCGGCCAAACTGGCATTGCCGCCGCCACCGCGGAAACGACTGCCACCGATGCCGGATCGACCGCTCTCGCCATGCGTAATCAATACCGTTTCGCACAAACCCTGCTGAATCGCGGCGACCGCGTGGCGCACGTGGATCATGAACGAGCAGCCACCGACCTGCGTGCCATCGACCCACCTCGGCGTAATACCGAGGTAGTGCGCGATCGCCGTCGGCGACTCGCCGGCGGTCGCGACGCCATCGATGTCCGCCGCGGAGAGTCCCGCATCGGCTAGCGTGTTGAGCGCCGCGTCGGCGTGCAGCTGCAACTGACTCATGTGCGGGATCACGCCGAGATCGGTGGTCTCGGCCGCGCCGACGATCGCGACGGATCTCATGTCTTGCTCCCCGTCGCGCTGATCGTTGCACTGAAGAGCGGCAATGCGATCTCATCGGACAGCCGTTCGAACGTGACCGTGAGCGGCATGTCCAGCTGTAACGCCTCGGGGGTTTGTTCACACCCGACGATGTTACTCATCATCCGCGGTCCTTCATCGAGCTCGACAATCGCAATCGCATAGGGACCCTGCCACGCCGGGTGCGGGCGATAGTTGATGACGTAGCTCAGTAAGCGACCGCGACCGCTGGCCCTGAAGACCTCCACGGCACGCGAACTGCACGTCGGGCAAAACGGCCGCGGCGGGAAATAGATGTGGCTGCAATCTTTGCAGCGCTGCAGCCGCAGTTCGCCGAGCTTCGTGCCATCCCAGAAATGCTGAGTCTCCGGTGTGGGTTGCGGCAATGGCCGGCTTGCCTTCGTCATCGTCCCCTCCTCGAATGGCGCGCGAGTATCTCAAAGCGTTTCGAGCGTACGCAAGGAACTGACGGATTCACGCCGGCGCGATCGGCGGCAAGTTCGCCCACCAGTCGAAGCGCGCATCGGCAACGGCGAGAAACTCGGGATTCAGCAAGGACTCCTTCGTGTTGTAACGCAGCGGCGCGCGATCGAACGTCCATACCGCACCGCCGGCCGCCTCGAGCACCGCGTGCGCCGCGGCGATGTCCCATTCGGATGTCGGACCAAGGCGCGGATAAAAGTCCGCGCGACCTTCCGCGAGAATGCACAACTTCAATGAGCTGCCGACCGGTGTGCGAGTGACCGCAGGGAATCGTTGCGCCAGCGCGTCGATGTAAGCCTCGAGGCGTTCGCCGCCGTGACTGCGACTCGCAACGACGACGAGTTCGCGCAGCGGATCCATGTGGCGCGCTTCGAGCGGCTGCACGCCGCTGCGATCGCGGCGCTGCGCACGCCGCGCATCGACTTCACCGCTATAGATGACGTCCTGCGCCGGCACACCGACGACGCCCAGCACCGCGCGATGATCCTCGATCAGAGCGATGTTGACGGTGAACTCACCGTTGCGATTGATGAACTCCTTGGTGCCGTCGAGCGGATCGACCAGCCAGTACCGCGACCAGGACCGTCGCGTTGCAAAATCCGGCGCGATCGACTCTTCGGAAAGCACTGGAATCTCCGGCGTCAGCGTGCGCAGCGCGTTGCAGATCAACCTATGCGCAGCAAGATCCGCTTGGGTCAGCGGCGACGCGTCGTCCTTGTCGACGACCTCGAACTTCGACTCATAGACTTCGAGGATCGCCGCCCCCGCGTCGGCGACGATCGGCACAAGCGATTCGATGAGGCGTCCGTAGTCAGTCGAGCGAGCCATGTAACTCCCGCGTGTAAGAGGTGCTTGCGCGCAGCTGCGCTAGTATAGGTATTTTTCGCGCAGCGACTTCCGAGAATGCACCACGCAAGACTGGCAGCGTGCCACTGATCGACTGGAGCGACATCGATACCGTGCTGCTCGACATGGACGGCACGCTGCTCGATCTCAACTACGACAATGTGCTGTGGAACGAACGTCTGCCCGAGCGCTACGCGACGTTGCATGGCGTGACGCTGCCGGCGGCTCGCGAGAAACTCGAACGCCACTTCGTCGAGACACG
>CAYUMA010000518.1:0-4955 GCA_964445675.1 uncultured Pseudomonadales bacterium
ACGAATGGCTGAATTGGGCGCGATGGGATACACGGACGTGATCATCCGCAACATCAGCTCCGAGCAGAGCGAGGCTCTGGCGACGATCGAGCGGCTCGCGATCGTCCAGCAACGCGTGAAGGGCGAGGTCGGCGCCCGCTGATGCCATCCGCCAACCACTGGCTCGATCGGGCGCGCCGATTGCGGGCGATTGCACAGATCGGACAGACGTACACAACAGACCGTTACGATCGCGAACGCTTCGACGAGTTGGCGGCGATTGCGCAGGCGATGCTCGCGGATCTCACCGGCGCGCCCCTTGAGGTAATCGTTGGAGTTTACGTTCCCGAACGCGGCTACGCGACACCGAAGGTCGATGTCAGGGCGGGTGTCTTTCGCGATGATGGCCGCGTACTGCTGGTGCAGGAAGCCAGTGATGGATGTTGGGCACTGCCGGGCGGCTGGGCAGACGAGCAGGAGAGCCCGAGGCTTGCGTGCGAGCGCGAAGTGTTCGAGGAGTCCGGATATTCGGTGCGCGCGATCAAACTCGCCGCCATCAAAGATCGGTCGCTGCATCCGTATACACCCGCGCGGCTCGAGCATATTTACAAGCTGTTCTTCGTCTGCGAACTGCTCGGCGGCGCGGAGGTGGTGAGCATCGAAACGACCGCGGCGGCGTTTTTTCCGCTGGATGCGTTGCCGCCGTTGTCGCTGGGTCGCACGCTCGCCGATGACGTGCGGCTACTGTGGACACACCGTTGCGAGGCGACGCTTCCCACGTATTTCGATTGATCGATACGCTGCATCGAAGCCACCCAACGACCCAGAGATGGCTGTTCATTGCGTCGGACCGTCTCGCGCCATGGATGGCGCGAGCGAGCCTACATGGATGTATTCACGGCGTGTCCGGCGCAATGAACAGCCATCTCGCCCTACCGCAGCAGGAAGTGCAGCCCCATGACGACCGGCATCAGAAAGAGGCCGTAAATGGCAAGCGCAATGCCGACGAGCGCGAGCGCGCAGCCGAGTGCGGCGACTGCGCAGAACCCAAACACGATGACGAGCAGGATCTTCATTGGCCAGCTGACCATCGGACCGAATATGTCGCGGGCGGCCGTTGACCCGTTGGCTCCACGTTCCATCTGTGCGCCGAGCGAAGCCAGGCGGTCACGCCGTTGGTTGAATGGCGGCAGGCTCGACGACGTGCCGAACAGCAGTTCGTTCAACTTCACGAGCGGTCGCGTCGACGGTGGTGCGCCGGGCACATCGCGGCTCCATGAGACACAGAGGAATGCGAGGTTGCGGGCCGCTTCCCATCCGGTGACGTGGGTCAACGCGGTGGCGAGCGGAGTCGCCTGCCGCGTGAGCTGGACCGAGATCGCATCGGCCAGCAGTCGGCGCGCGCGCCATAACCGTGCTGTCAGCGGGTGGACGAGTAGCGACAGGAAAATCATGCGATTCATCGTGAACGCGCCGAAACAGATGAGTAGCGGCAGGCGCAATACCGCCCATGCCTTCTGCCAGACCGTGTCGTCGTTGCTGCCACTCGACACGTTGTCGAGGTTCGTCTGGATCTGCGCCAACAGATCGGCGCGGGCGCCTGGATCGCCGCGGCCGAACATGTAGCGCAACGTGCGCCGGAACGGCCGTTCCGACGGCGGCAGGCCGTCGTACATGCCGCCGGAGATCAGTCCACCGACGAGCAACAACGCGGTTGCGAAGCGCAGCCACGCGCGAATGATCAACGTGTCGCCATTGCCGATGGAGCCGAGGAGATGTCCGACGACGGCTTGTGTCTCGTCGCGCGACATCGTGTCGAGCAGTCCGCGCGTCACGTAGAGCCGCGCGTTGGACGGATGCGTGCCGACCATCGCTGCATTTGCTTCGGCGGTGTCGACGATCAGCACGCGCGGCGGCGGCAAGTGCGCCGCGATCGCCATCTCGTGCGCGATGTTGCCGATCTGCGTCTCTTCGATGTCATCAGCGCGCGCGGCGCGCCCGGCAAGTGAATCCTCGATCGCCGATTCGAGCGCGGCCGCGCCGCCCCGCGCGAACACAACGTAAACGCAAGCCATCGCGGCAACGCCGGGCAGCACCAGCGCGATCGAATGGCTCGCGAACATGCGGATCATCGACCACCCGTCCGTCGTCGCGTCGATGTCGCGCGCGAAGGCGTCGAGCCATACGCCGATGTACGCGCCAACGTCGGGCAACGGCAGCCCGACGTGCGCCGACACTGCATTGACCGCATCGACACCGATCACGATCGCCGCGACGATGATCGGCGTCAGCGCAACCGACAACGGAATTCCCAGTGCCGCGGCGGCGATGACGGCCAGCACGCGCAACCAAACACTTTTGCTGCGATGCCGCGCCTGCGCTTCGAAAAAATCCTCGCGCAGCGGTGCCGCGATCACACGATCACGTCGTCCAAGCTCTCGGACAAGACACGAACCATCAGTTCGATCTCGGTGTCTCCGATGATAAAAGGCGGACCCATACACAGGATGTCGCGCACATCGCCAGTGCCGCCGCCGTAGAAGAACACACCACGTTTCAATGCGGCGCCGACCAGCCGGTTCGTGATGTTCGCCGACGCGTCGAACGGTTCGAGCGTGGTGCGATCCTTGACGATCTCCACCGCCTGCAACAGGCCACGTCCGCGCACTTCAGCGACGTTCGGGTGATTGCCGAGCACCTCGTTGAGCCGTTTCTGCAATGCCGCGCCCGTGGCGGCAACGCGTTCCAGCAGCCGCTCGTCGGTCAGCAGGCGCAGCACTTCGTTCGCGGCCGCGCACGCCGCCGGGTGCGCGCCGAACGTATGGAACATCACGTTCATGCCCGCCGCCGCGATCGGATCGGCGACCGCCGCCGTCGCGAACACGCCGGTGATCGGCGCGTAGCCGCCGGCGAGACCTTTACCGGATACGAAGATGTCCGGTTCGATGTCCCAATGTTGAAATCCGAATGGTTTGCCGGTGCGGCCGAAGCCGGTCATCACTTCATCGAGAATCAGCAGAATCCCGTGCGAGTCGCACAACGCGCGCACACCGGACCAGTAGTCCTCCGGCGGGACGATCGCGCCACCGCTCGAGCCGTTGATCGGCTCTGCAAGCAACGCCGCGATCGAACCGGCGCCTTCGGCCGCGATGACCCGCGCCAGCGCGTCGACGTAATAGCGTCCCGCGTCGCGATGATGCGGCCCCAACGGACAGCGCAGCGGATACGGCGTCGGCACGCTGGGATACACATCGAGCACGTGCGCGAGGCCTTTTTTGCGTGCCGTGTGGCCGCCGACCGCCGTCGTCGCGAGCGTCGTGCCGTGATATGAAACCGAACGCCCGATGATCTTGTTGCGCTGCGGCGCGCCGTTGGCGGCGTGATGTTGAATTGCGATCTTCATCGCGGTCTCGACTCCCTCGGAGCCGCCGCACGTCAGGTGGAAGTGATCGAACCGTGGCGGTAGCCAGTCGCTGCGCAGCCGCTCGATCAGCGCTCGGCGTTGTGGCGTCAACCACGGCGGCACGACATACGTCGTCGACCTCGTTGCGTCGTACACCGCACGCGCAACGCTCTCGCGGCCGTGACCGATGTTCGCCACGATTGCGCCGCCCGCGGCATCGAGAATCCGCCGTCCCTCGGCGTCGATCAGATAAGCGCCGTCGGCGCCGACGATTTCGATGTTGCGTGCGGCGGGCGTGAACGGCCACGCGACACTCGTTCTGGCTTCGGACATCGGCGGCCTCTGTGGGGTTGCGGTTCCGTTAGGGTTCGCGATACGGCTGAGCGCGCTCGAACAGTGTCAGCCGCTGTTCGAACGCCTGCAATGATTCGGTGGGGCCGTTCGCCTTGTCGAGCGCAATTGCCGCGCGTTCCGTGCGTGCGGCCGCCGCATAGTCGCCGGTCTCGGCTTGCGCGGCGGCGAGTGTGTCGAGATAACCCGAACTCGGGTACATCGCCGCGAGCGGTTGCACGAGGGCGACCGCGCGCCGGCCGTCACGCACGTCGACGCGCGGGCTCGTCGCGAGCAGCCAAGCTAGATTGTTGCGGGCGTTGGGATCGCCTTGATCCATGGCGGCTTCGTAGTAACGCAGCGCCTGCGCGTGGTCCTTTTCGACGAAGCCACCTTGCTGGTAGAGAAAACCGAGCCGGTTGTTTGCAGCGCCGTAGCCTTGTGCTGCCGCGGTCGTCAGCAATTCGAGCACCCGTTCGCTGAGCCCGGATTGTTCGAACGTGAACTGGGCAAGGGCATATTGCGCTTGTGCGAGCCCGCCCGCCGCGGCGCGAGAAATCCAAATGCTGGCCTTCGTCGGATCGGGCGCGGGTTGCCGGAAACTCCGATAAGCGTCGCCGAGCAACAATGCGGCGGTGGGATCGCCATCATCGGCAACGCGTTCGAGCCACGCGAGGAAGCGCGGGTCGACGACGGAGGCGGCGGCGTCATAGAGGGCGCCTTGATAGGTCGCACCCCCACGCAGCTTGATCGAGCCGTTGGTCGCGACGTCGCCGTCCCAGTTTCCGGTGATTTCAACGCCCGTGTCCGACATACACGTGCCCGGGCCGGTGACGACGTTGTGTACCCAACTCCCTTCGCAGAAAGACCCGTACCGTCCGCGCAGAATCCCTTGTCCGCTGCGTTCGTCGGCGCGCCACTCGCCGGTGTATTCACCCGCTTCGCCGCGGCGCTCGCGCCCATAGCCCTGTCGCGTGTTAGTGACCCACGTGCCCTCGTACGCGAACGCTTCGCCGATGTTGGCCGCGCCATAGCCGGATCGTTGGCCTGCTCGCCAACCGCCGTCGTAGCTGGTGGCGTCGGCGCTGGCGAGGTGCCCAAAACCGTCGGGTACGTCGTCCTTCCAGTCACCGTCATAACGCGAACCGTCCGGGCGCACATAAACGCCGAAACCGCTGCGCTGACCGCCGAGCCATGACCCTTCGTAGCTCGCGCCGTCGCTGTAATCGAGGCGGCCTTCGCC
>CAYUMA010000519.1:0-30010 GCA_964445675.1 uncultured Pseudomonadales bacterium
TAGAACTCGCGGCGGCGTACTTCCGACAGGATGCCGGCTTTTTCACAGGATCGTTTGAAACGTCGCAGCGCGACGTCGAAAGGTTCGTTCTCTCTGACTTTGACTGATGGCACCCGAACTCACCCTCCCGCTCGTAGTTAAGAGTCGACGACCAGACACTTCAGGCGTCTGATCCAAACAAAAGGACGCGGATTCTACTCAGTAAGTCGCAGCGACGCAAAGCGCAGTCGGAGGGATCGAGAACGGGTGCTACCATCGCCGCCCTATGCGCGTGTTGGGAATCGAGACTTCGTGTGACGAGACGGGCGTGGCGCTGTACGACAGCGACCGCGGCGCAATCGTCGCCGACGCGTTGTACAGCCAGGTCAAGATGCACGCCGACTACGGCGGCGTGGTGCCGGAACTCGCGTCGCGCGACCACATTCGCAAGACCGTACCGCTGCTGACCGACATGCTGGCGCGCGCCGGCGTCGAACTGAGCGCTATCGACGGCATCGCCTACACCGCCGGCCCTGGGCTGATCGGCGCATTGATGGTCGGCGCGACGATCGGCCGCTCGCTCGCGTGGGCGCTCGGCGTGCCGGCCGTCGCCATCCATCACATGGAGGCGCATCTGCTCGCGCCGTTGCTGGGGCAGCCGCGCCCCGAGATGCCGTTCGTTGCACTGCTCGTGTCGGGCGGACACACGCTGCTGGTGCGCGTCGATGCGCTCGGCCGCTACACGATTCTGGGCGAGTCGGTCGATGATGCCGCCGGCGAGGCGTTCGACAAAACCGCCAAGATGCTGGGGCTCGGCTATCCCGGTGGCCCTGCGGTTGCACAACTGGCCAGCCGCGGAAATTCGGCGCGCTTCAAATTTCCGCGGCCGATGACGGACCGGCCCGGGCTCGATTTCAGTTTCAGCGGCTTGAAGACGTTCACGCGCAATACGCTCGCCAACCTCGAGACAGCAACAGAACAGGACAAAGCAGACGTCGCCCGCGCATTCGAAGACGCCGTCGTCGATACGCTCGTGATCAAGTGTCGCCGCGCACTCGAGCAGACCGGGCTCGAACAGTTGGTGATGGCCGGCGGCGTTGCAGCGAACACCCGCTTGCGGGCGGCGCTCGATGCGCGGCTGCCGGGCCGCGTGTTTTACGCGAAGGCTTCGCTGTGTACCGACAATGGCGCGATGGTCGCGTTCACGGGCTACCTGCGCCTGGCCCGAGGCGAACGGGCGCCGCTTGCGATCGAGACTCGCGCGCGCTGGCCGCTCGACGAACTGGACGTTCATGACCAGAGCAGTCATGGATAAGTTGCGCGTCACCGGCCTCGAGGTATCGGCATTGATCGGCGTGCGGGCGTGGGAACGCGCTGTGCGACAGCGCCTGCTGATCGATCTCGAGTTCGAGACCGACGCGCATCGCGTCGCCGCGACGGATGATCTCGACACCGCGTTGGATTACGGCGTGATCGCGCGCCGCGTCTGCGACATCGTTGTTGCCGCCCGTTGCCGCCTGATCGAGTCGTTGGCCGAACAGATCGCGCAGTGTTTGCTCGCCGAATTTCCAGTGGCCCGACTCACGGTCGTCGTCCACAAACCCTCCGCAGTGCCGAACGCGCGCGACACCTGCATCGAGATCACGCGGTCGCGCTAGCCAATCAAGCCTGTGCGCGTTGAATCAGCTGGAGCCTGACGTCGTCCAACGCGATGCCCAAGTCGCGCCCCTCGTGACCAAGCCGCCGCAACGGCTCCGACGACACTGCCGCCAGATCACGCGCCAGAAGTTCGACCCCAGACAGATCGACGGCTGCGCACGCAGCCACGATTGCGATCTCGCGCGCAAACCAATCGGGTTGTCGCAGCGCGCCGGTCGCTTTTAATGCCGCGAGCAACTCACGGGCCCCGGTGCTGCGCCAGCCGACGAGCACACGACCATGACGCGCGACATCCATTGCCGCGCGAGCGTAGTCGCTCGGTACTCTCAACCGCTGCGAAAGCGCGCTGACGGAGTCGTCGCTGAGCAACCATCCCAACGCACCGTAGCGCTGCAGTGGATCGGCAAGAGCGCGCGCATGCGTGTCCAGAAACTCGGATAGCCCACGCAGCGTTGCGAGCTCTTTGAACCAGCGGTCGAGTCCGCCGCAGCCGCGCAATACGTCGAAAAATGCACCGGGTGCCGCGGTGCTGAGCGCGTTGTGCAGCTCCTGCCAGATCCGCTCGGGTGCGAGTTCCGCGACCAGATCCTGCGCGCACATCTCACTCAACAGCTGCTGGGTCTGCGGTACGACGCGAAACCCGAGCGCGCCGAGCTGTGCGGCAAATCGCGCCACGCGAAACACCCGCAGCGGATCTTCGACGAACGCGTCCGACACGTGCCGCAAGTGTCGCCCTGCAACGTCCGCGGCGCCGCCGTGCGGGTCGATCAACACACCGGCATCCGTCTGCGCGATCGCGTTGATCGTCAGGTCGCGGCGGCGCAGATCCTCCTCGAGCGTGACTTCGGGTCCCGCGTGACAGACGAAGCCGGTATGCCCCGGCGCCACTTTGCGCTCGGTCCGCGCGAGCGCGTATTCCTCAGAGGTCTGCGGATGCAGAAATACCGGGAAATCCCGGCCGACTTGCCGGTAACCGAGCTTGAGCATCTCGTCCGGCGTGCTGCCAACGACGACCCAGTCGCGCTCGCGCACCGGCAAGCCGAGCAGAGCATCGCGGACCGCGCCGCCGACCAGATAGATTTCCACGTGAGGGAGGCCGTTCGTTGGATCAGTGGCTTGTTACCACGAACGCGGCGTCAAGCCAACGCGCGACACGTCAAACGCTTGGGCACGTCGTCTTGCTGATCACCGCGTCGTCGAGGACGGATTCGAGGTGAACCGGAAAACCCCACAAGCGGTGCAGATGCTTCAGCACCTCATCGGTGCCAGCGTTGAGCGTGCGGCGTTGGTGCTGCGTGTGCCGCAACGTCAGGCTGCGATCGCCGCGAATGTCGGCAGCGACGATCTGGATGTTCGGTTCGCGGTCACTCAAGTTGTACTGACTCGCGAGCAGTTCGCGCACGCGACGGTAGCCGCCCGAATCGTGAATCGCCGCGATGGACAGATCCGACTCCGAGTCGTCATCGACAACACCAAACAGGCGCAGATCGCGTATCACTTTCGGCGACAGGAATTGCAGGATGAAGCTCTCGTCTTTGAAATCGCGCATCGCGTGGTTGAGCACTTCGAGCCATGGTGCGCCGGCAAAGTCGCCAAACCATTCGCGGTCTTCGTCGGTCGGCTTCTCGCAGATTCGCCTCAGGTCCGTGTACATCGCATAGCCAAGTGCATACGGATTGATGCCGCGGTAATACGGACTGTCGAAACCCGGCTGCGCGAGCACGCCGGTATGCGAGGACAGGAACTCCATCATGAAGCCGTCGTTGACCTTGCCTTCGTCGTACAGCGCATTGAGCAGCGTGTAGTGCCAGAACGTGGCCCAACCTTCGTTCATCACCTGGGTCTGGCGTTGCGGATAAAAATACTGCGAGATCTTGCGGACGATACGAACGATCTCGCGCTGCCACGGCTCCAGGAGCGGTGCATTTTTTTCGATGAAATAGAGCAGGTTCTCCTGCGGATCCTTCGGGAACTGCTCTTCGTCGCGTTCATCCATCGCGCGCGCGCGCGGCACGGTGCGCCACAGGTCGTTCAGGTTGCGTTGAATGTACTCGGCGCGTTCGCGCTGACGGCGGCGTTCTTCCTCGATCGATACCGGGTGGGGACGCTTGTAGCGATCGACGCCGTGATTCATCAGCGCGTGACACGAGTCGAGCACCTTTTCGACTTCCTCGACGCCGTGGCGCTCTTCGCACTGGCTCAGGTACTGCCGCGCGAATACCAGATAGTCGATGATCGAGCCGGCGTCGGTCCACGTGCGGTACAGATAGTTGTTCTTGAAGAACGAGTTGTGGCCGTAGCACGCATGCGCAATGACGAGTGCCTGCATCGTCATCGTGTTCTCTTCCATCAGGTACGCGATGCACGGGTTGGAATTGATCACGATTTCGTACGCGAGGCCCATGTGCCCGCGCTGGTAACTGCGCTGCGACTCGACGAAATGTTTGCCGAACGACCAGTGGTTGTAGCCGAGCGGCATGCCGATCGACGCGTACGCATCGAGCATCTGATCCGAACGGATCACCTCGATCTGATTCGGATACGTGTCGAGGCGGAACTCGGACGCCAGCCGACTGATCTCCGCGTCATAGGTCGAGATCAGCTCGAAGGTCCATTCGGAGCTGGTCGATATCGGCTTGCCTGCGCCACGACCGACCGCGCGTGCTCGGCTCATGCGGCTGCCACCTTCTTCTGGAAGAGTTCACGAAAGACCGGATAGATGTCGGAGATCTCACTGATGCGTCGCTGGGCGAACCGATCGGGCAGCGCACCTGCAAGCTGCTGATACTCGTTCCACAGCGCCTGCGGCTCGCGCCGTGTGATCTCGACATACGAAAAATATTGCACGTGCGGCAGGATGCCTTTTTTCAAAACGTCGACGCACAGCGGCGAATCATCGTTCCAGTTGTCACCGTCGGACGCCTGCGCACCGTAGATGTTCCACTCGTTCGGCGAGTAACGCTGCGTGATGATCTCGGTCATCAACTTCAACGCGCTCGAAACGACGGTGCCGCCGGTCTCACGTGAATAGAAGAACTCGTGCTCGTCGACTTCGGTCGCGACCGTGTGGTGGCGAATGAACACGATCTCGGTGCGCTCGTAGTTACGCTTCAAAAAAAGATACAACAGCAGATAAAAGCGCTTGGCGATTTCCTTGATGTGCTGGTCCATCGATCCGGACACATCCATCAGGCAGAACATCACCGCCTTCGACGTCGGTACCGGCTGCTTGAGGTGCAGGTTGTAGCGCAGGTCGAACGTGTCGAGAAACGGCACACGCTTGATACGGCGGCGCAGCTCCGACAGTTCGTTCTTGATCCGCCGCGCGGTGACCTCGTCGCCGACGCCTTCCGCGAGCACGAGATCGTCCTCGAGCGCGTCGACGCGGTGCCGCGCACCGCCCGTCAATGCAATACGGCGCGCCTTCGCGACACGCAGCGAACGTACGACGTTGAGCTTCGCGGGCACGCCGTCATGCGAAAACCCGGCATGCACTCGCTTGAAGCTGTCGGACCCTTTGAGGTGCCGTTTGATGAGGTTCGGTAACTCGAGGTCCTCGAACATGACGTCGAGGAACTCGTCCTGCGTCAGCTGGACCACGAAGTCGTCATCGCCTTCGCCACTGTCGGATGCGTCGCTGCCGCCACCGCCGCCACCGTCCGACGGGCGCGGCACGCGGTCGCCCGCGATGAACTCCTTGTTGCCGGGATGCACGATCGAGCGCCGGCCGCCGGCGCCGTGACCAAAGCTCGGCTCATCGACATCGGACGCCGGAATCGTCACGTCCTCGCCGCGCTCCATGTCGGTGATGCTGCGTTGTTTGATCGCTTCCTGCACCGCCTTCTGGATATGACTCTTGTAGCGCTGCATGAACCGCTGCCGGTTCACCGCATTCTTGTTCCGGCTGTTGAGCCGACGATCGATGACGTACGCCACGGCTAAGCGAGCCTCCGCGTCATTGGGCTTTGCGCACTCGCAGGTACCACTCCGCAAGCAACCGCACCTGCTTTTCCGTATAGCCGCGCTCAACCATGCGCGCGACAAAGTCGTTGTGTTTCTTCAGTTCGTCCTTAGATCCCTTCGCATTGAAGGAAATCACCGGCAGCAGGTCTTCGGTGTTCGAGAACATCTTCTTCTCGATGACTGTCCGCAGCTTCTCGTAGCCGAGCCACGACGGGTTCTGACCGTTGTTGTTCGCGCGCGCCCGGAGCACGAAGTTGACGATCTCGTTGCGGAAATCCTTCGGATTGGAGATACCCGCCGGTTTTTCGATCTTCTCGAGCTCTTCGTTCAGCGACGCACGATTGAGGATGTCGCCGGTCTCGGGATCCCGATATTCCTGATCCTGAATCCAGAAGTCCGCGTAGATCACATAGCGGTCGAATATGTTCTGGCCGTATTCCGAGTACGACTCCAGATACGCCGTCTGGATCTCTTTGCCGATGAACTCGATGTACTTCGGCGCGATGAACTCCTTGATGAAACCGAGGTAACGATTGCGCGTGTCTTCGGGGAACTGCTGCTGCTCGATCTGCTGTTCGAGCACGTACATCAGGTGCACCGGATTCGCGGCGACTTCGCTTGCGTCGAAATTGAACACCTTCGACAGAATCTTGAACGCGAAGCGCGTCGACTGACCCTGCATACCCTCATCGACACCCGCCGCGTCGTGATACTCCTGCAGCGTCTTCGCCTTTGGATCAGTGTCCTTCAGGTTCTCACCGTCGTATACGCGCATCTTGGAGAACATGTTCGAGTTCTCGGGGTCTTTGAGCCGTGAAAGCACAGAGAACTGCGCGAGCATGCGCATCGTGTCCGGCGCGCACGGCGCTGCACTCAGCGACGAGCCGTTGATCAGTTTTTCGTAGATCTTGATTTCTTCCGACACGCGCAGGCAGTACGGCACCTTGACGATGTAGACGCGGTCGATGAACGCTTCGTTGTTCTTGTTGGTTCTGAAATTCTGCCATTCGGCTTCGTTCGAGTGCGCAAGTACCACGCCGTCGAACGGAATGCCGCCGATGGCTTCGGTACCGTTGTAATTGCCTTCCTGTGTTGCGGTCAGCAGCGGATGCAGCACCTTGATCGGCGCCTTGAACATCTCGACGAATTCCATCAAGCCCTGGTTTGCCTTGCACAACGCGCCGGAGTAGCTGTACGCATCCGGATCGTTCTGTTCGAACTCCTCGAGTTTGCGGATATCGACCTTGCCGACGAGCGCCGAGATGTCCTGGTTGTTCTCGTCGCCGGGCTCGGTCTTCGCAATCGCGATCTGATCGAGGATCGATGGAAAGAGCTTGACGACCCGGAACTGCGAGATGTCGCCACCGAATTCCTTGAGGCGCTTCGCCGCCCACGGCGACATCACGTTGCGCAGGTACCGCCGCGGAATACCGTAGTCGTCCTCGAGAATGCCGGCGTCTTCGGCCGCATCGAACAACCCGAGGGGCGATTCGTTAACCGGCGATCCTTCGATCGCATAGAACGGCATGCGCTGCATCAACGACTTCAGGCGTTCGGCCAACGATGACTTGCCGCCACCGACCGGACCGAGCAGATAGAGGATCTGCTTGCGTTCCTCGAGTCCTTGAGCGGCGTGGCGGAAGAACGAGACGATCTGCTCGATCGCTTCTTCCATGCCGTAAAACTCATCGAACGCGGGGTACCGTTTGATGACCTTGTTGGAGAATATTCGCGACAGTCGCGCGTCTTTCGACGTGTCGACGAATTCCGGGGTGCCGACGGAGAGCAGCAAACGCTCCGCGGCCGTCGCGTATGCGGTTGCATCGGAGCGACAGATTTCGAGAAAGGATTTGAGTGTGTACCGCTCTTCTTGCGACGCGTCGTAACGACTGCGGTAATGCTCGAAAACGCCCATGTGTTCTCCTCCATGTGAACGTTCGATCAGGGGATCGAACTACATGGCGGAGGTCTCACACTGCGGCGCCCTGCCGTGAGTCCCTTCGCCCGGTGCGCGTATTCAACCTAGTACAGTGGCAATTAAAGTGCCAGTGAACCAGTTCACAACGTCATCAAGTCCTTTCGAAGTCTTTTGAGTTGGGTAGCCACATTCATTCGACATAGCTCACGCTGAAGCGTTCCAGGTCGCCCAGCCGCAGCGCCGTCAGTTGATTGCCCCATGCGCAGCCGGTGTCGAGCGCGTGCAGATCTGCAACGCCGCTGACGCCGTTCAACGCCGCCCAGTGCCCGAAAATGAGCGCAACGCGCGGCGGTGCACCACGATAGAACTCGAACCACGGCCGGTATCGGTCTGGAACCGCGCTGAGATCGCCTTTGAACGTGAGCTCAAGACAACCAACGGAATCGATGAGCCGCATTCGTGTCAGGTAGTTGATGATGCTGCGCAGGCGAGCGGTGCCGCGCAGCGAATCACTCCAGCAGGCCGGTTCGTTGCCGTACATGGCTGCGAGCAGCGCATCGGCGTCGTCACCGGCGAGCACCTGCTCGACTTCGCGGGCGCGCGCGAGCGCAAAGTCGAGGCTCCAGATGTGTGGAATACCGGCATGCGCCATCGCAAAACCCAGCTGTTCATCGCGATGGATCAACGGTTGCCGGCGCAGCCAGTCGACGAGTTCAGCGCGATCCGGCGCGCCCAGGACGTCCTTGAGCGTCGCGTCCGCCGGCGCCTTCCGGTGCCCGCCGGCCACCGCCAGCAGATTCAGATCGTGATTGCCGAGCACCGTCACCGCCGCGCGACCGAGCTGTTTGACGAAGCGCAGCGTCGGCAACGACCCTGGGCCGCGGCTGACGAGATCGCCGACAAACCAGAGTTGGTCGGTCGCCGCGTCGAAGTCGATGAGTTTGAGCAGGCGCTGCAGGGCGTCGTAACACCCTTGGACATCGCCGATCGCGTAGACGGACATCAGTGAACCAGGTTGGGTACCGACAGCGAGAACACCGGAATCGGCACCAGGAAGCGCTCGCCGCCATCGGCTTCGAACTCGTAGTGGCCTTCCATCGACCCGACCGGCGTCTCGAGCACCGCAGCACTCGTATACCGATACGAAGCCCCGGGCTCGATGTGTGGCTCCTCGCCGACGACGCCGCGCCCGCGGACCTCCTGGCGCACGCCGTTTGCGTTGGTGATGATCCAATGCCGGTTGTCGAGCCGCGCGGCACCGGAGCCTACGTTGCGAATCGTGATCGTGTACGCGAAGACCCAGCGGCGTGCGGCGGGATCCGACTCGCGCGCGATGTAGCGCGGCTCCACGTCGATCTCGAACCGGTGTTCCTCACTCATGCAAGCGTTGCTCCGCAACCTGATTGGCGATGGCGACGTAGCCGACAAGGTCCACCGCATCGGGTCGTGTACGAGGGTCCACTGCAACTCGATCCCAGTCGATATCGATCGATTGTAGAGCATTACGCAGCGTCTTTCGGCGCTGCTGAAACGCGGTGCGCAGCACCGCAATGAACACATCCCTCGAGCGCAGTGCCAACGGGTCGGACCGCGGCGTGATCCGCACGAAGGTCGATACCACCTTCGGCGGCGGCCGGAAATGCTCGGGACCGACGTCGAACAGCGGCTCCACTCGAGCGCCGTATTGCGCGAGCACCGACAAGCGCCCCCAGTCCTTGGTGCCAGGCACCGCAGCGAGCCGATCGACGACTTCCTTCTGCAGCAGGAAGTGCAGGTCGCGCACGCGCGCGATCAACTCGAGCAAACGCAGCAACAAAGGGGTGGAGATGTTGTACGGCAGATTGCCGACGATGCGCAGATCGCTTCGCAGCAGCGGGGCGAAGTCGAGCGTAAGCACATCGGCTTCGATCACGCGCAATCGGGGAAACCGCTGGCGCAACGACGCGACGAGGTCCCGATCGATTTCGACCGCCGTCACCGCATCTGCGGCCGCGAGGAGGTGGCGCGTCAGTGCGCCTTCGCCAGGGCCGATTTCGAGCACGGGGTCGTTGCGTGTGTACGCGAGCCGCTGCGCCATCGCATCGAGGATCGCGTCGCTCTCGAGAAAATGCTGCCCGAATCGCCGCCTCGGACGATGGTTCACGACGCGAGGGTCGCGCCGCGCGACGCAAGGGTTGCAGCGAGCGCGATCGCGGCCGCAAAACTACCGGCGTCGACGCCGCCGCGCCCGGCGAGATCCAGCGCCGTGCCGTGGTCGACCGACGTGCGCACAATCGGCAGGCCGAGCGTGACGTTGACGGCACTGCCAAAACCCACGTGCTTCAACACCGGCAGGCCCTGATCGTGGTACATCGCGAGCACCGCATCCGCCCCCGCGAGCAGCCGTTGGGTGAACAGCGTGTCCGCCGGTAGCGGACCGACAACACCGCGGTGCGCAAACGCGCGGCAGACCGGTGCGATAACGTCGACCTCTTCGCGCCCGAGGTGGCCGCCCTCCCCGGCGTGCGGATTGAGCCCCGCAACCAGCACGCGCGGTTGCGCTATGCCGAAGCGCAGCGTCAAGTCCGCGAGCAACACGTCCAATACCTGCGTCAGCCGCGCGCGTGTGATCAGTGCGGGCACCGCGGACAACGGCACGTGCGTGGTCGCGAGAGCGACGCGCAGTTCGTCCGCTACCAGCAACATGACGACCGTCGCGCGCCGACAGCGCTCGGCCAGAAACTCGGTGTGCCCCGAAAACGCAACACCGGCGTCGTTGATGATCGACTTCTGTACCGGACCGGTGACCAGTCCCGCAAAACGCCCCTCGAGACAGCCGTCGATCGCCGTGGTCAACGTCGCCAGTACCCAAGGCACGTTACCGGCGTCGAGCTGCCCCGCCACCACACGCGCACCGAGCGCAATTGTCTGGACCGACAGCGTGCCCGCGGCGTAAGCAACCGGGCCGGGGTACGGCACGATCGAGAGCCGCAGTCCCAGTTGGCGCGCGCGCGCAGCGAGCAGGCTTGGATCGGCCAGCGCCACCGCCGGCACAGCGCGTTCACGTTGCGCCCAGAGCACGGCCAGGTCAGGCCCGATCCCAGCCGGTTCACCGAGCGTCACGGCAAGTGGTGCAGTCATGCGTCGCGCACTCGTTGGCTACTCCGGTGCTGCCGGTGCTTTAGGCTTCGGCTCGCCGTCGCTCGTCACCTTCATCTCCACGTACGCTTCGTCGCGGATCTCCTTGAGCCATTCCTGCAGCTCTTCCTCGTAGCGACGATTGTGCAGGACGCGGATCGCGAGATTGCGCCGCGCGTCCTCGCTCATGTCGTGCTGGCGCCGCTCCATCACCTCGATCACGTGCCAGCCGAAGTTCGTATGGAACGGTTCGCTGATCTTGCCGATCTGCGTTTCCCGCAGCACATCGGCGAACTCCGGCACGAACTTCTCCGGCTCCGCCCAGCCCAGATCGCCGCCGGCGAGCGCACTACCCGGGTCATCGGAGTACAACCGCGCGAGCGCCCCGAAATCCTCACCGGCGAGAAGACGACGGTGAATGTCCTTGATCAACGCTTCCGTGTCCGCCTCACTGCGGATCTCCGATGGTTTGACGAGAATGTGGCGCACGAGTGTCTGCTCGACGACTTCGGTACCCGCGCCGCGCTTTTCGAGCAGCTGCACGATATGGAATCCGCTTCCGCTGCGAATTGGCGCTGCCGTCTGGCCGACTTCGAGTGCGAAGACCTGCTCGGCAAACAGGCTCGGCAGCTCGCCCGCTTTGCGCCAGCCGCGGTCGCCGCCCTCGAGCGCGCGCGAATCCGACGAATGCGCGATCGCCATCTCGCGAAAATCGGCGCCGGCCTTGAGTTGCTCGTAGATCGAATCTGCTTCCCGTTCAGCCTGCGCGACCGCGGCGGGCTGCGCGTCGGCCGCGACCGAAAGCAGAATGTGCCCGACCCGATATTCGTCCGACAACGTCCGCTTGCCGAGCGGTGATGCGAGAAATGCATCGATCTCTTCATCGGACAAATAGACGCGGCTGTTGACACGATTGCGCTGGACGCGCTGAACGATCAGCTCGCGCCGCACCTCGTCGCGGAACTCGCTGTAGCTCATTCCGTCGCGCGCCAACGCCTGGGTGAACTGCGCGAGCTCCATCTTGTTCTGCTTTGCAATCCCCTCGATTGTATTGGTCAGGGTCTCGTCGTCGATGCGCACGCCTGCACGTTGGCCCATCTGCAGCTGGATGTTCTCCATGATCAGACGTTCGAGCATCTGATTGAACAAGACATCGTCGGGCGGAATCGGCATGCCGGCGGCCGCCATCTGCTTGCGCACCGACCCGAGCCGGCTCACGAGTTCGGTTGCGAGCACCACGTCGTCGTCGACGATGGCGACGATGTAGTCCAGGTCTTTTGGCGTCGAATGCGCCAATCCGGCCGCGGCCACGAGCAGCACGCCCAGCAATCCTCGAATCAACATCAAAACTCCTCTGCGACGTAACCGGGGATGCCGGTCTGCATGATCGAATCGATCCTGCCGCCGAATCCCGCTAGACCCTTGAACACGATCTGGAAGAACGCTCCCTTGTCGGACTCGGCGTCCGCGGCGAGCCTGTTATCGGCCTGCACCAGGAAATTCCGGCCGAACAGGCGAACCTGCCAACAGCAATCGCTGTATTCGAGACCATAAAAGCCGTCGATCGTTCGATGTTCGACGTAATCGTAGTTGAAGCGGCCGATCAGGCTCCAATGCCGCGCGATGGACCAGTACGCCGACATATCGGATTGTTTCAGCAGCGGCCCATCGAGGCGACGATATCCGATATTGAAAATGTGGCGATTGTCGCGGCGGTACTGCAACCACGACCCGAGCTCGTCCCACCTGTAGATGTTCGGATTCCACGTCGCGGTCGTGCGAAAGCTCCACGCACCGCCGATCAAGGCGCCGACCTGCGCGGCGACGGCGGAGGTCGATTGACGATCGTCCCCGGTGAAGGCCCCCCGGAGCGCCACGCGCCGGTCCTCGAAATAGCGGATCTGGCCGATGCTCGCACGCGCGCGCTCCTGCGCGGTCTGCGCGTCGAGCCACCGCGTCGTCATTGCGACCGTCAGTTGATTCGCATCGCCTACCCGATCGAGGCCGGCGAAACGGTTGTCGCGGAACAACTGATCGAACGTGAAGCCGAGACCGCTGACATCGAACTCTGGCAACTGGTTCTGATCGCGATATTGCTGGTACAGGTAATAGAGCCGTGGCTCGAGCGTCTGAATTCCCGACACGCCGAACAGACTCACGTCGCGTTCGAAGAACAAACCGCTGTCAAGCGAGCCGAGCCAAATCTTCCGCTCCGGTTCATCGTCACCGGCGATGGGAACGTCGTCGAGCTGGTATCGCGTATAGCGATAGCCGCCGACCAGATGTGCGTATGCGGCGCTCCAATCGAACGGCAGTCGGACGCGCGGCTGTATGTCGAGGCGATCGCCGTTGATGCGATCGATGCCGACGAACGGCTGCTCCTGCGAACGCTCGAAACTCGCCCACGATGAGTCGACCGACCACGACATCGGGCCCTGCATTTGCGACTGATAGCTGAGGTCGAGCTCGGGCAAACGCCGATACGGTTCAATCACGTCGACGTCGAGACGCTGGAAATCCTGCACCCACGCGCTGGTCGACCAGCCGTCGCGCGCATAGACGACTTCGCCGAACTGCTGCACCTCGATCTGGCTCGCCGTCGCGAGGTTGCTGCCGAAATCGCGGAAGTAATCGAGATCGCTGACCTTCGTACTGTCGATGCGCGTACGGACGTCGCCGTAGTAGCCCAGCTGTTCCGCGATGAACAGCCACCGATCCGCCGGCTCGAACGGGCCCGGCAAGCCCAGCTCTTCGAAGTCGTCGCGCGACACTTGGCCGTTGTAGATGTCGTCCTCGGGCAGGTATGAGCCGCCGACTTCGGCGCTGCCGAACTTCGACACGTGGCGCGCGGTGCCATCGACGCCCACGCCACGCTCGGCGATCGAACGCGCCGTCAGCGTCGCATCGTAGTTCGGCGCCAGATTCAAATAGTACGGCACCGCGATGTCGGTCCCGTTCGTGTCGGAGAGGCCAACATCCGGAAACAGCCAGCCGGACATGCGCTCATCCGTCACCGGGAATCGAATATAGGGCGTGTAAAAGACCGGCACGCCGTGTATTCGCAACGCGGCGTTGCGCGCGGTTCCAAACTTCGCATTGTCGTCGACCCGCACGCTGCTGCTCGTGACCCGCCACGAGTCGTTGCCGGGTTCGCAGCGTGTGAACGAACCACCGGACACGAGCAAGTCGCCCGACGCGGTGCGCTCGAGCAGTTGGCCGCCGCCGCGCAAGCCGTTCTCGTGCAACACGAACTCCCCGTCCCGGACCCACGCCTCACCGGTATCGATCTTGAACTCGGCTGCTCTGCCCTCGATGAGCAGACCGGGTTCGCGCAGCAGTACGCCGTCGTCGACGCTGACCACCCTGCGCGCGTCGTCAAACGTCGCGTTGCTCGCGATCAACGACTGGTTGCCGCGGGTCACCTCGACGGACCCGCGCAGCTCGGCGCGGTCCTGTAACCAGTACTGCAACTCGCTCGCCTGTACCCGGGTCGGGAACGATTCGGCATCGCTGTTCAACGGCGCCGCGTACGCGGGTTCGACATAGGCGCCGTCGCAATACTCCGGCAACATCCGCAGTCGGTTCGCGGACAGCCCCGCGCGCGGGACCCAACCGAGTGTCCCGCGGATCGGCGGCAGTGTGGGGGCGTTAGCAAATGACTCGCCCACGACCACGGGCGGCGAGCTGTCGCTGGCCGCACATGACACGGCCGCCTGCGCAGTTGACGGATCGCATGCCTGTGATTCTTGGGCATGAACCGCAAGCGCAGACGCTAAACCGCAGACAGTGCCGCAGACCAGGAGAACTGCTGAACGCATGAGTCACATCGTGGAATTGCGCGCGAATGATACCATCGCCCCAAATGCAGACCTCCCAATCACCTACCCGCCGGGACGCGCTGGAATCATGGGTCGCTGATGTTGTCGCCGCGCGCGGCGAGACCGCGTCGGGCGCTTGGGGATCGGTCGCGGGCGACGCAAGTTTTAGGCACTTCTACCGCGTCTACACGAGTGCGGGAACTCTGATCGCGATGGACGCGCCGCCGGCGACGGAGAACAACGCGCAGTTTGTCCGGCTGTCGCGGCTGTTTCGCGGCATCGGAGTTTGTGTTCCCGACGTCATAGCGAGCGATATCGAGCAGGGATTTCTGCTGGTATCCGACCTCGGTGAGCTGACGTATTCCTCCGTCTACGAGACGGATGAACACGACGCCGCCATCAGTGCGGCGCTCGACACGCTGATCACGATCGCACGCGTCGGCGCTGCCGGGGGCGTCGTGCCGGACTATACCGCCGCGCGCCTGCACGACGAGCTTTCGTTGTTCAAGGTCTGGCTTGTCGAAGGGCTGTTGGGGCATGGCCTGACGAGCACAGAAGGGGGCATGATCGAGCGTGTGTGGCGGCGTCTGATCGAAGCCGCCGACAGCCAGGGCAAGGTGTGCACGCATCGCGACTTCCACTCCCGCAACCTGCTGTGGGGTCCCGATCGAGTGACGCGCGTCGTTGATTTTCAAGATGCCCTCTACGGACCGGCTGCGTATGACCTCGCATCGCTGCTACGCGACTGTTACGTACGCTTCGACGAGCGCGAGATCGCGCGCTGGCGCGAGCACTTCCACGTGCGGGCGATCGACGCGGGGTTACCGGTCGAGGCCGACCCGGCGCGCTTTGCGCAATTGCTCGACCTGACGGCGATGCAGCGGCATCTGAAAGCGCTCGGAATCTTCGCGCGGCTGGAACTGCGCGACGCCCGGCCGAGCCATCTCATCGACATTGCCCCTGTGATCGACCACGTGATCGACGTCGCGGCGATGTATCCGGACCTCGGCGATTTCGGCGCGTGGCTCGAGGCCACGATCCGTCCGGCGACACATCACGCACTCACCGCGCGCGGCGTCCCTTAAGTGCGCGGAATGATCCTTGCTGCGGGCCGCGGCGAGCGCCTGCGCCCGCTCACGGATCACACGCCGAAGCCGCTCGTTCCGATCGCCGGCCAACCGCTGATCGCACATCAGCTGCGCTGGCTCGCGGCCGCGGGCATACACGACGTCGTGATCAACCTGCACCACCTCGGTGAGGCGATCGCCGCGGCACTCGGCGACGGCGCGCAGCTCGGTGTACGCGTCCGCTACAGCCGTGAAGGCACGTTGCTCGAGACCGGCGGCGGGATCGTGCGCGCATTGCCCTTGCTCGGCGCCGGTCCGTTCGTGATTCTCAACGGCGACGTGTGGACCGACTACCCGTTCGCACGCTTGCCGACCACGCTGGCTACCGATCTCGCCCATCTCGTGTTGACGCCGACGCCCGCCAATCGCAGCGAAGGCGACTTCGGGTTCGAGGCTGGTCGGGTGCAACGTGGCGCCGAGCGGCCTTATGTTTATTGTGGAATCTGCGTGCTGGCACCGCAGTTATTCGAAGATGCGCCGGCCGCACCGTTTTCGCTGCGGGAACTGTTGTTCAAAGCGATCGCAGCGGGCCGCGTCAGCGGCGAAGTGTGGCGCGGTTGCTGGATCGACATCGGGACGCCGGATCAGTTGGAAGCCGTTCGCCGGCTCCCGCATTGACTGCCTTTGATCCCGTACAATTCCACGCATGAGTGACTACTGGATTGCCCCGTCGATTCTGGCCGCGGATTTCGCGCGCCTCGGCGACGAGGTCGATGCGGTGCTCGCAGCCGGCGCAGACCTGATTCACTTCGACGTCATGGACAACCACTACGTGCCGAATCTGACCATCGGACCGCTGGTGCTCCACGCGCTGCGCAAACACGGCGTCACGGCCATCGTCGACGTACATCTGATGGTCAAGCCGGTCGACCGCCTGATCGGCGACTTCCTCGACGCCGGTGCCGACTACATCAGCATCCACCCGCAAAGCACCGAACACGTGCACCGCTCGCTCGGCCTGATTCGCGAAGGCGGCGCCAAAGCAGGACTCGTGTTCAATCCGGCGACGCCGCTCGATCACCTGTCGCACGTCGTCGACATGGTCGACCTCGTACTGATCATGTCGGTCAATCCGGGTTTCGGCGGCCAGCAGTTCATCAACTCGAGTCTCGACAAACTCGCCGACGCGCGCGAGATCATCGCCGGCAGCGGCCGGGAGATCCGACTCGAGATCGATGGCGGCATCAACGCGAGCAATATCGCGGCCGCGGCGCGCTCCGGCGCAGATACGTTTGTCGCCGGCTCGGCGATTTTCGGCAGCCCCGACTACGCCGCGACGATCGCCGCGATGAGGCGCGCGCTTGGCGACTGACGCCGCCGTCCTGGCGCGGCGCTACCCCGCATATCTCTTCGATCTGGACGGCACGCTCATCGACAGCGCGCCGGACATCAACGGTGCACTCAATGCGGCGCTCGCGGCCGCCGGCTACGCCGGAGTCGATGAGCAATTGACGCGCAACTGGGTCGGACATGGATCCAGAGCGCTGCTCGAGCGCGCGCTGCGACATCGTCGCGCGGACGCGCAAATCGCCGACGAGTTCCTGATGGCGCGGCTCTTGACGACCTTCATCGACCATTACAGTGCGCATATCGCGGACAACAGCCGGCCCTATGACGGGGTCGTCGACGCGCTGCACGGGTTGCGGCAACGGGGCGCCCGGCTCGCCATCGTCACGAACAAGCTCGAGGGTCTTTCGCGACAGCTGCTCGAAGCGCTGGATCTGCGCGATTACTTCGACGCGTTGGTCGGCGGCGACACGCTGCCACAACGCAAGCCCGACGCCGAGCCCGCACTGCACGCGTGCCGGCAGCTGCGCTGCGCACCCAACGATGCGCTGTTCGTCGGCGACTCGATCACCGACGTCGAAACCGCCAGGGCCGCCGGATGTTCCGTCGTGTGTGTACGCGCCGGATACAACCACGGCACGAGGGCCGAGCAGCTCGGCGCCGATGCCGTCATTGATTCCCTCATCGAGCTACTTTAGCCTGCCGGCCTTTCCCGCACCGGCTAAGAGCCATGACACCGGAGGAGTTTACGAAGCTCGCGGCCGCGGGCCACAACCGCATACCGATCGTCGAGGAAGTGCTCGCCGATCTCGACACGCCGCTCTCCGCGTACCTGAAGCTCGCAAGTGGACCGTATTCCTATCTGCTCGAATCCGCGCAAGGCGGCGGCGAGAAGTGGGGACGCTACTCGATTATCGGCCTGCCCGCGCGCACGGTGCTGAAGGTGTCCGGCGCACGCATTACGGTTGCGACGGACGGCAAAGTCACCGAGCAGCTCGACGCCGAGGATCCGCTCGATTTCATCGAAGCGTTCATGGGCCGTTACCGCGTCGCGCCGGTTCCGGGGCTACCGCGATTCTACGGCGGGCTCGTCGGTTACTTCGGTTACGACACCGTTCGCTACGTCGAGAAGCGCCTCGCGCACAGCGCCCCACCGGATGTGTTGGGAACTCCCGACATCCTGTTGATGGTGTCCAACGACGTGATCGTGTTCGACAACCTGAAAGGCCGGATGCAGATCATCACGCTCGCCGATCCGGCGACGCCTGATTCGCTGATTCGCGCGCGCGAACATCTGGGCGTGATCGCGCGCCGTCTCGCGGGCCCTTTACCCGACATCATGGCGTCCAGTGCCAATCAACCGGTCGAAGAATCCGATTTCATTTCCGAGTTCGGTCGCGAAGCGTACCTCGCCGCGATCGAGAAGATTCGTGAGTACATCGTCGCCGGCGACGTGATGCAGGTCGTGCTGGCGCAGCGACTGTCTGCGGCGTTCAGCGGCGCGCCGATCAACCTGTATCGGGCACTGCGCAGTCTCAATCCGTCGCCGTACATGTACTTCATGGACCTCGACGACTTTCACCTGGTGAGTTCGTCGCCGGAAATCCTGGCGCGCGTCGAAGACGGCGAGATCGTCAATCGGCCGCTCGCCGGAACCCGCCGGCGTGGGCACACAGAAGCTGAAGACAAGGCGCTGGAAGCCGAACTGCTGGCCGACCCCAAGGAGATCGCCGAGCATCTGATGCTCATTGACCTCGCGCGCAATGACGTCGGTCGCGTCGCTCAAACCGGCAGCGTCGAGGTCACGGAGCGCTTCGCGATCGAACGCTATTCCGACGTGATGCACATCTCGAGCAATGTCGTGGCGAAGCTGAAGCCGGGGGTGAGCGCGATCGACGTGCTGCGCGCGACGCTGCCGGTGGGAACGCTTTCCGGCGCCCCGAAGGTCCGCGCGATGGAGATCATCGACGAGTTCGAACCCGTCAAACGGGGGGTCTACGGTGGCGCGGTTGGCTACCTGGCCTGGAACGGCAACATGGATACCGCGATCGCGATCCGCACCGCCGTCGTCAAGGACGGCAAGATCTACATCGAGGCGGGTGCCGGCGTCGTCGCCGACTCGATCGGCCGCCTCGAATGGAAGGAGAGCATGAATAAGGCGCGCGCCATCTTCCGTGCCGCCGCGATGGCTGAGCGGCGGTTCAAAGATCTGAACGACGGCTGAACCGAGGTCGATCTTTCGGCTTGACAAGTCGGGTGCCCCGGCTCAACTTGACTCCACTTTCTCTCCATTTTTTGATTGCCGGAACATGCGCGTCGTCGTTGTTGCCGCCTTACTACTCGTTGTTGCGCCGGTCTGGGCGCAACAGACGACGCTGGGCTATGACGCGTTCGTCGGCGACTCCAAAGTCGGTGGCGCCGAAGTCAGGATCGAGACCGATGCGGCGCGTTATTCGATCACGGGCGAAGCGTGGACGGTCGGCATCGCGCACTTCATGACGCAGTGGCGCAGCATCTTCAGCTCGACAGGGCGCCTCGCAGACAGCGGTCCGATCAACGACGGCTTCCGCTTCATCGAAAAGGCCAGAAACAAAGTCAAGGACGTGCTTTTCAGCGACGGTCAAATGACGTACACGCGGAACGGGCAACCGAGGCGAGTGGAGCTGCCAAACAGCCTCGATCTGTTGACCGCGCTGTTCGTCACGCGCGATTGTGCAGCGGCGGGATCCGAAATCCACAACGGCAAAGACCGGTTTTCGTTGAAGCTGCTCGAACGGCAGTCGCTGCCGGAATCGGCCAGCGGCGCCACGGAGCGCTGCAGCTTCGAATTGCGGGATGAGGACCAGGAACGGATCGACGCGACGGTGTGGCTCGGTCAGATCGCCGGCCTCACTGTACCCGTGCGCGTCGATCTCAGCGGCGCGCTCAAAGGTACGTGGAAACTGCACTCGACGTCACTCGTCGCATTCCAACCGCAAACGCGTAACAGCCCGACGCAACTCTAAAACCCGTCAGCGAGAGCCGTTCGCGCGTCAGCGCGAACCCCGTGTCGCGTCGATGCTCCAAGCGCCGGGGCCTTGCGCGGCGATGTACAGGAACACGAAGCAGAAGATGATCGCGAGTTCGCCGCCGTTCAGCATGGGGTACACGCTTTTGCTGCCGTGCGCCATCCAATACGCGAATGCCATTTGACCGCTGCAGATGAACGCCGCCCAGCGCGTCATCAGCCCCACCATCACGAGCGCGCCACCGATCAGTTCGATGGGTCCGCCGATGTAGGTCACGAACGGGGCCAGGCCGGCGATCGGCTCGGCGGGCCAGCCCAACAGTTTTTGTGAGCCGTGAAACAGAAACAGCAGACCCGTGACGATGCGCAGCAACGCGTATGTATAGCTGTTGAGCGGGGCAAGGACGCGCGCAATGCTGTTCATTTCGACGGCTCGGACGGCAGATAGTCGCGGAACGCTTCCATCTGCTTCCACGCCGGGACCGGCGGCTCATAGTTGCGGCGCGGTGCATAGACGGACAGCTCCGTCACTTGCAGTTTGTGAATGTAGCGCGGGCAGTTGGGAAAGATCTCGCGCGCGCGCACCCGCACGACGACATCGGCGTCGGGATACACCGCGCGCAGCGGGTCCGCGTCATCGATCGACGCAACGCCGTTGATCCGAACGCGCTTCGTCGCCTCGAAGTCGATGAACAGCATGCCGACGTGCGGGTTCACAAGGACGTTGCCGAGGCTGCGGAACTGGCCATTGCCGTCGTAACTCGGGAACGCGAGCGTCACCTCATCGACGACCTGCACGAAGCCGGGTAAGCCGCCCTTGTACGAACAATCCGGGTGCCCCTGCGCATCGGCGGTCGCGAGAAAAAACATCGGCGCGCGCGCGATGACGGCGCGATCTTCGTCGCTGAAGGCACGGCGCAACGTGACCTGCTCCAGCCGGTCCGCCAGGCGTCTGCTGTCGAATTGGTCCTGTAAGGTCCGCGCGCCTTCGTTGTAAAACGGTATCGTCACGTCGAACCTCCTGCGTGTTCTCAGGACCCCAGCGCCTTCGCCATCGTCCCGAGGTCCATGTATTCACGCCACGCTTTGACGTGGCCATCGGCGATCTCCATGACACCCAGAACCGCGACGCTCGCGGTGCGGCCGCGGTAGACAAAATCATCGGTTCGTTCGAAGAACACGATATGACCCACGGCATTGAGATGTTTGATCGTAAAGTCCAGGCGCTCGATGCCGGCTGCGATCTCATCGAGGTGCGCTTTGATCGCGGGGCGTCCGCGGTACGGCTCGAGCGGGACGATCTGCAATACCCCATCCTCGGCGAATGTCGCGACGACGCGTGGCCAGTCGAGCGTACGCCACGCGTCGATCATCGCGCGCGCGGTACTGAGGCTCGTCGTACTTCGATCCATCATTTTTCGGGGTCGTCCGGATGTCTTCGTAGCAGTGAAGATACGCGATCGAAAGCCGAGTTACACTGCGTCGA
This sequence comes from uncultured Pseudomonadales bacterium, assembly GCA_964445675.1. Lineage (GTDB taxonomy): Bacteria > Pseudomonadota > Gammaproteobacteria > Pseudomonadales > Azotimanducaceae > DATJGR01. Next base: position 21,362 of record CAYUMA010000519.1, read on the forward strand.
CGACCGCGAGGCATCACTACACACTCTGCACGGCGCGACAATCGATGCAATTCGTCACTCACGAAATCAGCGGCGCCGACGGGATGATCCGCGGCTTTTTTCTGTCGCGCAGTCTCGCCGCACCGCCGGCGTCACGCGCGTACTTTCCGGGCATCGACGCCGTTGCCATTCTTCCCAGACAGTTCGACAGTGCCGCGGATGCAATTTCGTGGGTGAAAGCGACGGCGCAACAGGGCGGCAATGCAATTGCGGTGCAAATCGGGCCTTCGCGCTGGCTGATCGGCGCCTGGGTCGGCGACGTTGCGAACACGAGGTAGACGCTGACCACCTGGACCGATCCGGTCACCGATAGGCCAAACAGCAGGTAGAAGCCGATCCGTCCGAGGCGCTCGTGACCGGCTCCGAGCGACGCAGGCGTCGATCGCCGGACGCGGGATGAGCCACAGACGGGAGAATGAAGGCGCGCGCCGGCCGCGCGCCTTACCTAGGCTGCCAGATCGAGATCCGTATTCTGATAGGCCGGCGTCGGCGTGATTTCCGGCGCAAGTACCGGGCGGCGTACCGGTTTGATACACGAACCGAACGCAACGATCAGCGCTGCAGCGTACGGCACCGCCATCACCGCCAGCGCCAACGCCCATACCTTCTCGGCCGGGTCGTCGACCCCGATGAACAGCACCGTCACGACCAGTGACGTCAGCGTCGTCAGCAGCAACACCGACTCGGCTGAACTCATCCGCAGCGCGCTCGAGAACGGTGCGGAGTCCTCGCACTTCGGCGTGCGCACAAATGGATTTGACGATGTCACGAGCCCGAACAGCACCGCCTTGCCGACCACATAAGCCAGCGACAGGCCGGTCACCGCTGCAGCAATCGAGTCCACGACGCTGCCGCCGATCTTCGCGCGATGCAGCACGATCGTTTTGATCGTCTTGATGCCGAACAGCGCCAGCGCCGTCGACGAAAGCGCCGTCAGCGGGACGTCAAAGAGCTTCGGTGCGGCGACCATCAACGCGGTCCAAACCACCGCAAGCACCGCAAAGATCAATGCGAACGCGTCGGCGAACCACGGCAACCAGCCCGCGACGAAGTGATAGCGCTGCGCCAACGTCAATTTGCCGGCGCGACCAAACAGCGATGGTCCATGTCGCTTGAGAATCTGCATCGCGCCGTACACCCAGCGGTAGCGCTGATCTTTGTATGCGGCGTACGTATCGGGCATCAAGCCGCGACCCAGCGACCTCGGCGTGTAGTGCGCGACGTAGCCCGCCTCGAACAAACGCAATCCCAGTTCGGTGTCCTCGGTGATGCACCACGGTGCCCAGCCGCCGACTTCCACCAGCGCCGTGCGTCGGACCACGCACATCGTGCCGTGCTGGATGATCGCGTTGTGTTCGTCCCGCTCGACCATGCCGACGTGGAAAAAGCCGCGGTATTCCTCGTAACAGCATTTCTTCAGCAAGCTCTCGTCGGCGTCGCGGTAATCCTGCGGGGCTTGCACGAGCGCCACGCGCGGATCCGTGAACGCGGGAACGACGGTGCTGAGCCACTCCGGGGTCACCTGGTAATCGCTGTCGATGACGCCGACATAAACGGCCGCGGGGTCGGTCAGTTCGAGCGCCTTGTTCAGCGCGCCCGCCTTGAATCCCGTCATGCGATCGAAGTGGAAGAACCGGAAGCGGGACCCGAGCGCCCGGCAATGTGCTTCGACCGGACGCCAGTCCAATTCCGACGCGGTGTTGTTGTCGAGCACGATGACTTCGAAATCCGGATAGTCGAGACGCGCCAGCGCGTCCAGCGTCTGAATAACCATTTGCGGCGGTTCGTTGTGGGTCGGCACGTGGATCGACACGCGCGGGGTCGCGCCGAAATCGACCAACGGCAATGACTTGCGCCGAACGCGCCATAAGCTGAGCGCCCACTCGGCGCTTTCGGTGATCAGCACCAGCGCGGTGAACAGTACCGCCGGCATGATCAACATCGTGCCGCCGACCATGCTCCAATCGACATAGCGCAATGCCAGCGCATCGATGATGAACAGCATGCCGCACACGACGACGCCGATGATTCCGCCGAGCAGCAGATAACCGGCAAGCGTGACCGCCGGCAACGCGCCGAGCACCGATGCGCCCAACGCCAGAATTCCGACGGCCGCCGAGATCGCAAACGTGGGCCACTGTGGGAACGACGATAGCTTGCCGGTGAACGCGAACTTCGGCGCCCGGTCTGCGTCCAGCAACCCCCAGAACGCACCCACCGCACCTTCGGGCGCGGCTTTCCACGGCTGGTCGTACGCTTCGATCATGTAGTAGTCGTAGTTTTTCGACGCCGCCAGCCGCAGGAACTTGCGAACGAAGAACGCCTCCATCGACGCCGACGGAACAGAACCCTTTTTGACGCGGCCTTCCGACGGCCAACCGGCCTCCGCGATCACGATCTTCTTGCCCGGAAACGCTTTCTGGATCATCGCGACACGGTCGGTGATGTAACCCATGCTCTGATTTGACGCGATGCCATCCCAATACGGCAGCAAATGGATGCCGATGAATGCGCTGCCTTCGGCCAGTGTCGGGTATTTCAGCCATACGCCCCAAACTTCGGCCGTGCCCACTTCGACATTCGGATTGGCGATCGCATTCGAGACGCGATGCATGTACGCGACAACGTCGCTTGCGTTCAGTTCGCCGCGCAACAGCGTTTCGTTGCCGACGATGACCCGGTCGACGACATCCGGATTGTCCCGTACCACCTCGATTGCGCGCGCAAGCTCGCTTTCGTTCAACAGGCGATCCTCGTTGAGCCAGATGCCCAACGTCACCTTGAGTCCGAACTCCTTGGCGATATAGGGAACACGGTCGAGCCCACGCGCAACCGAATAGGTACGAATCCGCGACGTCATCGTCGACAGCTGTTTCATGTCCGCGCGAATGACCGACTCGGGCACCGGCTTGGCGAACGTCTTCTGGTCGAAGATGCCGCTCGGGTTATACGAAATGCCGCCGATCTTGCCGGACCAGTCCGGTGCGGCCAACGGCTTGTCGAACGAGGCCCAGAAGGCGGCCGAACCCAAACACACTGCGAGGAGCGCAATCAGGATTTTCATTTGATTTTGGTGGTGTACGCCTTGGTCAGCTGCCGCTGACGCTCATGACGCTTCGAAAGAGCAGGCGATGGTTGGAGGGTATCAGGGTCTGGTTGCGGAATTGGGCGCGGAGTATACAGTTCGCGCGTCGTTGCAAGTAGACAATCGCGGCTGAGTTGCGCCGTTATCTGTATCAGTGTGTTTCCAGAGTTCAACCTCGACTCATTGCGGGTCACGAGCGATGCCCTCGGCGAGTACGTCCGGACTCCTAATGCAGAACTTCATGGACGCCATGCTGCCTGCGCCAAGTTGAACGGTTCCTGAACGCAGACGGATTCGGTGCGTCTTGGCGGCACCACGGACCGGTGCAATACTGGCACCATGAGCTTCCCCATCGTCCGTGCTGCTTTCCGCTTCTGGCGCTGGCGCAAGCCTGCCGCATAACTCCATTCGTATGCCGATACATCGGCGATTCGAGGCCAGATTCGACCGGGCCACCTCCGCGAGTAGCGGAAATCTTCAAAGCGGTTTTAATAAATTAAATCAACGATTTAGGGCAATCATGCTGCTGATGATCGATAACTACGATTCCTTCACGTACAACGTCGTCCAATACCTCAGCGAACTTGGTGCCGACGTCGTCGTGCATCGCAACGACGAAATCAGTCTGGCCGACATCGAACAGCTCGACCCTCGATTCATCGTGATCTCGCCGGGGCCCTGCACACCGTACGAGGCCGGTATTTCGATGGACGTTGTACGCAAATTCGGCGTCCGCATCCCGCTGCTCGGAATCTGCCTCGGCCACCAATGCATCGGCGCCGTCTTCGGCGGCAACGTGGTACGCGCGCGCCAGGTGATGCACGGCAAGACGTCGATGATCCACCACACCGGGTCCGGCGTTTTCGACGGCTTGCCGATGCCGTTCGAGGCCACCCGTTATCACTCGTTGATCGTCGCGCGCGACACGCTGCCCGACGAACTCGAGGTGACAGCGTGGACGCAGCACGAAAACGGCACGGTCGACGAAATCATGGGACTGCGCCACCGAACGCTCCCGATCGAGGGCGTGCAGTTCCATCCGGAATCGATCTTGACCACGTGCGGTCGCGACCTGTTGCGCAATTTCCTGCAACACAACGCAGTCGCGGCATGAGCGCGAGCGAGGCGATCGGGCGCCACATCGCGCAGCTCGGCGAGCGCCGCGATCTCTCGCGCGCCGATGCTCGCGCGTTGTTCGAGGTGATCATGACCGGAGCAGCCACCGCGGCGCAGATCGGCGGTGTGCTGATGGCGCTGAAGGTCAAAGGCGAGACCGTCGACGAAATCACCGGTGCCGTGGAGGCACTGCGGTCGTTATCGGCGAAGGTCACCGTCGAGCCGACCTATCTCGTGGACACCTGCGGCACCGGCGGTAGCGCCGCTGCGAAACTCTTCAACATTTCCACCGCAGCGGCATTCGTCGCCGCGGCCGCCGGCGCACATGTCGCAAAGCACGGCAATCGCGGCATGACGAGCAGAAGCGGAAGCGCCGACGTGCTCGAAGCCGCAGGCGTGAATCTGCAACTGTCGCCGGCGCAGATCGGCCGCTGCATTCGCGACGTTGGCGTGGGCTTCATGTTCGCTCCGGCGCATCACGCCGCAATGAAACACGCGGCTTCCGCGCGGCGCGAACTCGGCACGCGAACGATCTTCAATCTGGTCGGGCCGATGACGAATCCGGCATCGGCGCCGAACCAGGTGATCGGAGTCTTTGCGCCAGAACGGCTCGAAACGCTGGCGCGCGTGCTGCGACAGCTCGGGAGCCGTCACGTCATGTTGGTCCATGCCGACGGCCTGGATGAGATGTCCATCGCTGGGCCGTCGCAGGTGGTCGAGTTGCGCAACGGCGAGATCTCGCACTACACCGTCGCGCCGACCGATTTTGGGATGGACGTGACCGCGCTCGACACGCTGTATGCCGATTCGCCTGCGGCCAGTCTGATACTCGTCAACCAATCCCTCAGCGAGCCCGATTCGCCTGCGGCACAGATCGTTGCGCTGAATGCAGGTGCGGCGATTTACGTCGCCGGCGTCGCGACGTCGCTCGCCAACGGGGTCAGTATGGCGCACGACGCAATCGCCGCCGGACTCGCGCTGGAGCGCCTCGGCGAATTGGTGCGCGTGACTTCATTGATGAGCGGGCTGATGGGCGAGCACTGATGCGCGACACGATTCTCGATCAGATCCTCGCGCATAAACGCACCGAAGTGGTCGCCCGCCGTTCAGTGGCGCCGCTCGCGCAGTTGTTGACTCAGGCGCGATCAGCGCCTGCGCCGCGCGGCTTCGTCGCTGCAATCCAGGCGTCGATCGCAGCCGGCGCGGCTGCGGTCATCGCGGAGGTCAAAAAGGCATCCCCGTCCAAAGGCGTCATCCGCGCGGACTTCGATCCCGCGGCGATCGCGCGCAGCTATGCCGCCGCCGGCGCGACGTGTTTGTCGGTGTTGACCGACAGCAAATTTTTCGAAGGTCATGACCAATATCTGCAGGACGTCCGTGCCGCCGCGCCGTTGCCTGCCCTACGCAAAGACTTTGTCGTGGATCGTTATCAGATCGCCGAAGCGCGGGCGCTCGGTGCCGACTGCATCCTGCTGATCGTCGCGGCACTGACACCCGACGAGCTGCGCGACTTCTACAACGCGGCGCGGGATCTGGGTCTCGATGTGCTGGTCGAAGTGCACGATCGCGCCGAACTCGAACGCGGACTCGAGCTGAAGCCTTCGCTGCTCGGCATCAACAACCGCAATCTGAAGACGTTCGAGACTCGGCTGGCAACAACGTACGAGCTGCTGCCCTTAGTCCCCGCCGACGTCATCGTCGTGACCGAAAGCGGCATTCACGAACGCGCGCAGGTGGATGCGATGCGTGCGCGCGGCGTGAACGCATTCCTCGTCGGCGAGGCGTTCATGCGCGAGCGCGATCCGGGCGTCGCGCTACGACGATTGTTTTTCGACTGAGGCGGTGCTGGGAAACAAATCACAAAAGGCCACGTACCGCGACGTCGTCGCGATCGGCACCAGCACGAGCAGCCCCAGCAGCAGCGGCAACACCGCGACGATCGCAAGCCCCACCATCGCCAGGCCGTAAACCGTCAGCGCGCGAACGTTGCGGAAGTTCGCGTTGAAGCTCGCGATCAACGCCTGCACCGGCGTGAAACCTTGGAACAACACCAGCGGTGGCGCCATCCACAACGCCATCACAACAAGCAGACTCAGAGTCAGCACGAGCAGAAAGACCACAATGGCGCTCGTCAGCGACCCGAGGACGACATCGACGATCTCTCTCGCGCCCAACGTCAGCAGCGACAAGCCGGTGCCGATCACGACTACGACCGCCACGAGGGCAAGGGCTGCGATCAATGCCCAAGCGAAAATCTGAATGAGCGCGAGACCCAACAGACCTCGCGCCGCGGGATGCCCAAACGCCGCGAATAGCGTGGCTACTTGCAGCGTTTCCCCGCGCCGTTGGGCTGCGCAGCCGAGCAACAGCCCCGCCTCGAAGAAAACGCCGATGACAATGCTGGCCACGCCGAAGGCGAGTTGAATCACGCTGCCGAACACACCCCCGGTGTCCGGCAGCATCGAAAGTCCGATATCGACCAGCAGTTGCAGGATCAACAACAGCACCCACGTGCCGGGTGCTGCGAAGAACATCTGCGCGCCTTCGCGGATCCAGTGCCAGCCGCGACCCCACGGGTACTGGATGTTCGCGGGGCTGTTCACAGCGTGTGTGGCGTCGTCCGACATCGACAGTCCATGTGTTCGCAGTGCGAATTCGCGCAAGACCCGATCATGCCATATCGGTTGATCGACTTTGACGCGGCCGGACACATACGGGACCATCGCCGAGCACGGCTCGTCGATTCAATCGGAGTTCACACATGCGCGTCCCAATCGTCGTTGCGTTGATACTGACACTCGTCGCCCAGCCGCGCGGTGCGAGCGCGGACGTCACAGCGAGTGCTGCCAGCGGCTTCGTTTCGCAACACACGTTGATCATCGCCGCACCGCGCGCACGCGTGTTTCACAGTCTGACGGATGAAGTCGGGCACTGGTGGGACGCGCAGCATTCGTACTCGGGCGACGCGGCGAACTTCTCGATCGACACAAAACCCGGCGGTTGTTTCTGCGAGCGCCTCAAAGACGGCGCGGTCGTGCACATGACGGTCGTCTTCACGCAGCGCGATGCGTTGCTGCGTATGTTGGGTGGCCTCGGCCCGCTGCAGCAGATGGCCGTCAGCGGCAGCATGACGTTTGCTCTCAGCGATGCCGACGGCGGCGCCACACGACTGCATTACACCTACGCGGTCGGCGGCTTTTCTCCCGAGGGCCTCGACACGCTGGCAGTCCCGGTCGATCAGGTACAACTCGGCCAGCTCAAGCGTCTGCAACGCTACGTCGAGACCGGCAGCCCGGAGCCGACCGCGCCGCACTGATCGGCGTAGCCCTGTTTGAGCGTTGCCTTTGGTTCGATGCGCCGGCAGGATAGCGGCGCTTTGCAGCCGCACCTTTTGCGTCGGCTGTGCGGCGGCAACCGACGGATTCACTCGAGGGGCGTGATTTGCAGGTCATCTTCATCTTCGGGCCTACCGCCTCCGGCAAACTCACGATTGCGCGCGAGGTCGCCGCCACGATCGGATTCCACCTGTTCCCCGATCACCTTGCGGTGAATCTGGTCAATGGTGTTTTCGATACCGGTTCGCGGCCGTTCATTCGTATTCGCGAGTGGTCATGGACGGAGGTGCTGCGCGAGGCCGTGCATGCGAATCGCTCGCTGGTATTCACGTTCGAGCCGCAAGCGACAATTCGCAGTACTTTCATCTCGCACGCGTGCGTCATCATCGAGCGCCTCGGTGGTGAAATCGTGTTCGTCGAACTCGTGTGCCCGCAGGAGGTGATCGAAACCCGCATCGAGAATCCGGATCGACGCGCACTCGGCAAACTCGCATCGCTGCCGGACTATCGCCGACTACGCGATCAAGGCGCGTTCGAATTCCGTCAGATGCCGACGCCGGCCGTGAAGATCGACACGAGCCAATGCTCATCCGCCGAAGCGGCGCAACGCATCGTCGCGCTACTCGACGTCTAGCTCGAATCACAGAACCCCACAAAGGAAAAAGCCCGCGATGCGGGCTTTTTCAGACACCAACGAACATCCTTATCCGATGGTGTCGCTCAGCTGGGCCGTTCCGGCCCACATCACAGCAGCTTCCTTGCCGCTGTGCCGAACTCCGTCAGCGCGGGCCACGAACGCGCGTTAGCGCGTTCCGTAGACGACCATCGTCTTGCCTTTGACCGACACCAGGCCCTGCTCGACGAGCGTCTTCAGTACGCGGCCGACCATCTCGCGCGAACAGCCGACGATACGACCGATTTCCTGACGCGTGATCTTGACCTGCATGCCATCGGGATGGGTCATCGCATCGGGCTGGCGCGTCAGATCGAGCAACGGGCGAGCAACGCGACCGGTGACGTCGAGAAACGCAAGGTCACACACTTTCTGCGTCGTCTTGCGCAGCCGCTCCGCCA
>CAYUMA010000520.1:0-2273 GCA_964445675.1 uncultured Pseudomonadales bacterium
TGCGGTCTTCGCCTTCGCCTCGGAAATGCTGCGTGACGAGGAGTACGTGGCCCGGCGCAAGACGGTTGCGTGACGATTCGCTTGCTCGCTAATGAGACTTTCCAATGCCATCGGTGGCCGCATTGCGTGACGCGGGCCATGACGTGCCGGCCGTCGCCGAAACCCATAGGGGCATGACGGATCGCGAGGTTCTTTCCCTCGCGGTGTCTGAGGATCGATAGCTGGTCACGTTCGATCGCGACTACGGTGACCTGATTTTCGCCAAGGACCTGCCTTCGCCGCCGGCACTCGTTCTGTTCCGGCTGCGCTCTTATCGTCCCGAAGTCCCAGGGCGAATTCTGCTCGATGTGCTGACAGAGTCGTCGCGGCTTTCCGGGCAGTTCGTGGTTGTAGAGGAAGACAACCTTCGAATGCGCCCGCTACCGACTCGGTAGAGGCGCGCGGGATCGTCCCAGAGTTGAGCTACGCCCAGGCGATATCTACTGTCGGTGGTTGCTTGCTTGCTCGCGATGGCGCAAAGGCGTCTAGGCAAATACCGAGACGGATTCCAACGTTACGTTCGTTCTAACGCCGAAGCGCACATCGAAGGGCGCGTCCCGTGCCGGAGTAATACTCACTCTGCTGCGGGAGCGCATGGGCGTACCGATGGCTTGCAGAAAAGAGCGGCGCGTCCGGTGAAATCGTTACCCGTGTCCTTCAGTACCTCATCGCGGGCCACCACGCCGGCGATCCTGGTGTCGTGTCCCGTCAGTAGGGCGACTGTCCGCCGTCGACGTTGAAAAAACTGCCGGTGATGCCGCGACCGGCTTCCGACGCAAGCAGCACTGCGACCGCGGCTACCTGTTCAACGGTATTCAATTCACCCGTCAGCGTCTTCGACTTGAACACGTTCTCGACCATCTCATCGTACGTCATGCCCATGGCCGCTGCGGTGCCGGGGCCGCCTTGTAATACCGCGTCGGTGATGATCAACCCGGGGCAGATCGCGTTGACGGTGACACCGGAGCGACCTGCTTCCGCCGCCGCCGATTTCGTGAGGCCGTGTACGCCGTGTTTGGCGGCGACATACCCGGCCATGCCGGGGGCGCCGGTTTTGCCTTCGACCGACGAGATGTTGATCACGCAGCCGCCGCGCTGCGGCAGCATGTGCGCGAACGCGTGCTTGGTACCGTAGAACACGCTGCTCAAGTTCCACTGCAGGTCATTCGCCCACGCGTCATCGTCGAGCTGTGCGATCGGCGCCGGCGACGTGATGCCGCCCGCGTTGTTGACCATCACGTCCAACCGACCCCAACGCGCGACGGCGGCATCGGTCAGTGCCTTCACGTCAGCGGATGCTCTCGCATCCCCCGCGATGAACAGCACGCGGTCTCCCGCCTGGAGCTCCTTCAACGCTCGGGCACCTTTGGCCGCATCGCGTCCGTTGAACGCAACGCAGGCGCCTTCGGCAAGAAACGCTTCTACGATGGCGCGGCCGATGCTGCGACTGCCGCCTGTCACCGCCGCCACTTTGCCCGACATTTTCATGGTGCTGCTCCACTGCGTTGCCTGATCGGCGTGAACCCCGATGCTAACAGGTTGTCGACTCGGCACTGTTCACCAACCGACGACCTTCGCGTTGTCGTCGATCCAGCGCAGTGAATCCGCTTCGGGAAGCGTCGGCAGGCCCAGCACGACACGATTGACGCCGAGTTCGGCGAGTCGCGCCAGAGCAGACTTGTCAGCAGGCATCGTGACCGCGGTGACGTCGATCTCGGCGCGGTTGCGTCCGGCTGCCGCGCAGTCGCGTTCGAGCTGTTGCAGGCGCTCCGGAAAATCGGGCATCACCACCGGATACCAGCCGTCGGCGTATTCGACGACGCGCTGCACCGCCCAGCTGGACGAGGCGCCGATGAATACCGGGGGATGCGGTTTCGAAATCGGTTTCGGCTCGACCCACACCGGATCGAAGTCGACGAATTTGCCGTGATACGCCGCGTCCTTCTGCGTCCACATCGCCTTCATGGCGAGAACATGCTCGCGCAATACCGCCCAGCGATCTTCGTATGGGATGCCGTGATTTTCGAGTTCCTCGCGAACCCAGCCCGAGCCAACACCGAACAGAAAGCGTCCGTTCGACAACGCGTCGAGCGATGCGACGCGCTTGGCGAGCGTGATCGGGTGATGCTCCGGCACCAGACAGATGCCTGTGCCGATCTTCAGGTGCTGCGTTACCGCGGCGACCTGGGCCAGATACGTGAACGGTTCGTAGCTCTCCCAGTAAATGCTCGGCA
>CAYUMA010000521.1:0-5911 GCA_964445675.1 uncultured Pseudomonadales bacterium
GTGCGGCTGGCTCGTGAAATCCAAGGACGGCACCCCGATGCTCCAGCCGGCGCATCCGCCGCTCGCGGTGACACGGTGTAACTATGTCGGCGAGCCGTATGGTGTCGTGATTGCAACAACACTCGCCGCTGCGCGTGAAGCGGCCGATGCGGTGGTGACGGATTTCGAAGAACTCGACGCTGTCGTTGCCGCGGCGCATGCGATCACTTCGACGCAGATCCACGACAACGTGCCCACCAATCGCAGCTATCAGTGGGAACTCGGCGACAAGGTCGCCACCGACGCCGCGTTTGCGCGCGCGGCGCACGTGACGCGGCTCGACGTCACGAATAATCGTCTGATTCCGAATGCGATGGAGCCGCGCGCCGCGATCGGTGTGTACGACGCGAGCACCGAATCCTTCACGCTGTATACGACGAGTCAGAACCCGCACCTCGCGCGGCTCGTGCTGTCGGCGTTCGTCAAACTCGCACCGGAACACAAGCTGCGCATCATCGCGCCGGACGTCGGCGGCGGTTTTGGTTCGAAGATTTTCATCTATCCGGAAGAGGTGACCGTTGCGTGGGCGGCGCGTCGGCTCGGACGCGCGGTGAAGTGGACCGGCGATCGATCGGAAGCGTTCTTGTCCGATGCGCACGGGCGCGATCACGTGACGCACGCGGAGCTCGCGCTCGACGCCCAAGGTCATTTTCTGGGATTGCGCGTGAAGACGACGGCAAATCTCGGTGCGTATCTGTCGACGTTTGCATCGTCGGTGCCGACGTTTTTGTACGGCACGCTGCTCGCCGGCCAGTATCGAACGCCGGCGATCCACGTCGAGGTCGACGGCGTGTTCACAAATACAGCGCCGGTCGATGCGTATCGCGGTGCCGGACGTCCCGAGGCGACCTACGTCGTCGAACGTATCGTCGAAACCGCCGCGCGTGAACTCAAGATCGACCCGGCGGCTCTGCGCCGTCGCAATTTTATCCAGCCGAAGGATTTTCCGTATCAAACGCCGGTCGCACTCGTGTACGACATCGGCGACTACGAAGCGAGTCTGAACAAGGCGCTGGAACTCGTCGACTATGCGGGATTCCCGGCGCGGCGCGCCGCAGCCCACGCGCGTGGACGCAAACGCGGCATCGGCTTCTCGTGTTACATCGAAGCGTGCGGACTCGCGCCATCGAAGCTCGCAACTGCGCTCGGTGCCGGCGTCGGCTTGTACGAGAGCGGCGAGGTGCGCGTCAATCCGACCGGTTCTGTCACGGTATTCACGGGCTCGCACAGCCATGGCCAGGGCCACGAAACCACGTTCGCGCAGATCGTGTCGGATCGCCTCGGAATACCGATCGAGAGCGTCGAGGTCGTGCACGGCGACACCGGCCGCATCGAATTCGGTCTCGGCACGTATGGTTCCCGCTCCGTCGCAGTCGGCGGCTCGGCGCTGATGAAGGCGACCGACAAAGTCATCGCGAAGGGCAAGATCATCGCCGCCCACTTGCTCGAATCCGAAGCGCCCAACATCGATTTCGGCGACGGCAAGTTCTCGGTGCGCGCGAGTAATCGATCGCTGACGTTCGGCGAAGTCGCGTTCGCGGCGTACGTCCCCTCGAACTATCCGTTAGATCTGGAACCCGGGTTGTCCGAAAAGGCGTTTTACGATCCGCAGAATTTTACGTTTCCGGCCGGCGCGCACATTGCCGAAGTCGAGATCGATCCGGACACCGGAGTCGTCGAGGTCGTCAAGTTCGTCGCCGTCGACGATTTCGGCAAAGTCATCAACCCGATGATCGTCGAAGGTCAGGTGCACGGCGGCATCGCACAAGGCATCGGCCAGGCGTTGCTCGAACACGGCATTTACGACGAGACCGGACAGCTGACGACCGGTACGTACATGGACTACTGCATGCCGCGCGCCGACGACCTCCCGAACTTCATCGTCGACACGACGGTGACGGCGTGCACGCACAATCCGCTCGGTGTGAAAGGGTGCGGCGAAGCGGGCGCGATCGGCGCACCGGCCGCGATCATGAACGCGGTGACCGATGCGCTCGGCGTCAAGGACGTCGCGATGCCGGCCACACCGGAACGCGTCTGGCGCGCGTGCAGGGGGGAATGAGCATGTACAGCTTCAACTATTTTCGACCGACGACCCTCGATGCCGCGGCGAAACTGCGCGCCGACTGCGAAGACGCGGTTTTTCTCGCGGGCGGGATGACGTTGATCCCGACATTGAAACAACGCCTCGCCGCGCCGACCGACCTCATCGATCTCGCCGCCGTCGCGGGCTTGAGCGGCATCGACGTGAACGACAAACGTGTACGTATCGGTGCGATGACGCGGCACGCGGACGTCGCGCGCTCGAGTAGCTTACGCAAGGTGCTGCCGGTGTTGTGCAATCTGGCCGCACAGATCGGCGACGGTCAGGTGCGCAATCGCGGCACGATCGGCGGTTCGATCGCGAACAGCGACCCGGCTGCCGACTATCCGGCGGCCGTCATCGGACTCGGCGCGACAGTGCATACGAACAAGCGCGCGATCGCGGCCGCGGACTATTTCCGAGACCTGTTCGAAACCGCGCTCGAACCCGGTGAGATCGTCACGTCGATCGAGTTTCCGGTGCCGAAGCGCGCGGCGTACTGCAAGTTCCCGAATCCGGCGTCGCGCTACGCGGTCGCCGGCGTGTTGGTCGCCGATTTCGGCGGGCGCATTCGCGTCGGCGTCACCGGCGCGGGTCCGTGTGCGTTTCGCGCGGTGAATCTCGAAGAGGCACTGAATGCGAAGCTCGCACCGCAATCGGTTGACGCCGTGGAAATCGACTACGAACGGTTCAACAGCGACCTGCACGCAACAGCGGAATTTCGAGCCAACCTCGTGCGCGTGATGGCGCGACGCGCGGTAGCCGCGCTGATTGCCGGCTAGTGGCCTTGGCGCTGATCCGCAGCGTTCGCTGCCACGCGATCTCGGACGATATCGGCAGCGTCGTTCTCGATCACGTCGAACTCGGCGCGCCGGCGCCCGATGAAATTCAGGTGCGTCTGAAAGCCTGCGCCGTCAATTTCCCCGACATCCTGATGATTCAGGGCAAGTATCAGTTGAAGCCGCCGCTGCCGTTTGCGCCCGGTGGTGAAGCGGCCGGCGATGTCGTCGCCGTTGGCGCTGGTGTCACCGAGCGCGTCGTCGGCGAAGCCGTTGTGCTGGGACTGCGCTACGGCGGCTTCAGTGAAGTGATCAACGTACCCGCCGCGGCGGCGCGACCGATTCCCGGCGCGATGAGTTATGCAAAAGCCGCCGCGTTCCAAACCGCGTACCTGACTGCCTATGTCGCGCTGGTGCCGCGCGGACAATTGCAGCGCGGCGAGACATTGCTCGTCCACGGCGCCACGGGCGGTGTTGGGCTCGCGGCGGTCGAACTCGGCAAGCTGCTCGGCGCGACGGTAATCGCAACCGGCGGCACCGATGCGAAGCTCGCCATCGTCAAGGCGCGCGGCGCCGATCACGTCATCAACTACACGCTGCCCGACGGTCGCCTCGGTGGTTTTCGTGATCGCGTGAAGGAGCTGACCGACGGACGCGGCGCCGATGTCGTCTACGACCCGGTCGGCGGCGACGTGTTCGACGAATCGATGCGCTGCGTGAACTGGAACGCGCGGCTGCTCGCGATCGGTTTTACGTCCGGTCGCTGGCCGCAGGCACCGGTCAACCTGATCCTGATCAAGTCGCTCTCTGTCATCGGTGTACGCGCCGGCGAGTATGGGCGGCGCGAACCGCAGAAGGGAGTCGAGGTGAGCAGGGCGCTGTTCGAGCTTGCGCAAGCGGGCCGGATCGATCCGTACATCTGCGCCGCGTTTCCCCTCGAGGACGCCGTTGGCGCGATGCGGATGCTGACCGATCGTAAGGTCGTCGGCAAAGTCGTCGTCACGATGAACGGATATACGGTTGAAAGTGGCTAGCCGGTTCGCCGTTCGATAGCCAGTCGTGTCGGCACTCGCACTGTCCCTTGTACTCGTGGCCGCGGTCATCCACGCGGGGTGGAACTACGTTGCAAAAACGAGCGGCGGCGACGTGCGGTTTTCGTTGCTGACGTGTGTTGCGCTGCTGCTCGTGTGGTCGCCGGTCGGACTCTGGTTCTTGTGGCGCGACGCGGCGGCGTACGGCGTATTGCAGTGGAGCCTCGTCTGCGCGAGCGCGGCCATTCACGTGCTGTATTACGTGACGCTGCTGCGCGGCTATCGTCTCGGTGATCTGTCCGTCGTCTATCCACTCGCGCGCGGCACTGGACCCTTGCTGACTGCGCTCGCGGCGACGACGTTCCTCGGCGAGTCGCTGCGTATCGTCGGCTGGCTCGGCGTGTTGGGCATCGTGGGCGGCATCGTCATCATCGCCGGCGGGCCGGCGCTGTTGCGGAACTTGCGTCGCGGCGGACATTCCTCGGCAGAACTCAAGCGGCTGCGCGCGGGGATCTACTACGGCATCACGACCGGCGGCTTCATCGCCGCGTACACGCTCGTCGACGGTTATGCGGTAAAACATGCCGGCATGTCGCCGGTCCTCGTCGACTATCTCAGCAATCTGGTGCGCTTGCCGTTGACCGTGATCCTGATCGCCGTGCTTGCGCGTCGTGAACCGCTGCCGCTCGCCGGCTACGCGAAGCGGATGTGGCGACCCGCGCTGATCATCGGCACGCTGTCGCCGATTGCGTACGTGATGGTGCTGTACGCAATGTCGATCGCGCCGTTGTCGCAGGTCGCGCCCGCGCGCGAAGTGTCGATGTTGGTTGCCGCGTTCCTCGGCGGCTCACAACTCGCCGAGCCGAACCGCCGCGCGCGCCTGCTCGGCGCCGCGTGCATTGCGGCCGGGGTCATCGCTGTCGCCGTTGCTTGACGTTGACGTCTCCATAGCCACCCAACGTACGGTGGCGCAGGTTCGGTGCACCGGACCGTCACGCGCCGCTGTCGTTCCAACGAATCGTCTCAAAGGCGTGAGCGCTTCGCCCATACCCGATGAGGGATGGCGCGTGGTCGAGCGACCATGGACGGCTCGAGCGAGTCCGGCGCACCGAACCTGCGCCACTCAAGCCAACGCTTGAAACGTCGCCATCGCGAGTTTGCCGGCACGTGTGTCGCCAGTGGTGCCGAGCCCCATCTTGTTCATGACGAATGCGATGCAGACGTGGGCGTCGGCGTCGATAATCACCAACGAGCCGCCCCAGCCGCCCCAGAAGCAGGTATGCGGGTTGGGTCCCAACGGAAAGACCTCGCTGGTGAGACCGTAACCCATGCCGAAGCGGATCGGTGCGCCGAGCACGAGATCCATGCCGTTCGACTGCTCGTCGAACACACGATCGCAGCCGGCTTGCGACAGAATCCGCTTGCTAAATGCACTTCCGCCGTTCGCGATCAACGACTGCACCTTCGCGACCGACCGCGCATTGCCGTGGCCGTTCGCGGCTGGGATCTCGGCGCGGCGCCACTCCGGCGTGCGAGAGTCGAGCGCGTTGACCGGCGGGTTACGGAACGTGCGCGCGGCGATCGAGTCCGGATCGGAGTTTCCGCGGAGGGGCGCGGCGCCGCTCGGCGGTGGGATCAAGTCGCCGACGCGGTGGAAGTGTTTCGGATCGAGGCCGATGTGAAAGTCGGCGCCGATCGGCTCCGCGATTTCGCGCCGGAAAAACGTGCCGAGCGACGCGCCGGTGACGCGGCGTACCACTTCGCCGATCAGATACCCCTGCGTGATCGCGTGATAGCCGCTCTGCGCGTGCCGGGCGTCCACCAGGGCGCCTGCCGCGCGAGCAGCGTGGTCATCTTCTCCCAGTCGTACGCGTCGGCAGCCACGAGCGGGCCGTCCATGCCTGACAGCCCCGCTGAGTGGCTCATGAAATGGCGCACTTCGACGCCGGCCTTGCCGTTCTGCGCGAACTCGGGCCAGT
>CAYUMA010000522.1:0-1852 GCA_964445675.1 uncultured Pseudomonadales bacterium
AAACCTCTATCGCATCGTTGGAATGGAAGATCTCGACAGCGAAGCCCAGGCGCGCCGCGTGGTCTTCGATCTGCGCGTTGATCTCATCGAGCGTCTCGGGGCCGAATATGTCGACCTGCACTCTCCCGCGCTGGTCCATGCCCGCGCCCTGGATGACGAGAACTTTTTTCATTTCGGCCCCCTACTGCGCAACAACGACCTTCTTTACCAACAGCGCGTCGATCGCGGCGTCGGAATAACCGAGCTCCCTGAGCAACGAGATGGACGCATTGCCCTGCGCCGGCGCGCCGCCCAATGCGAGCCCACGACCGAATCGCGTCACCGGTCCGTAGCGCAGGTACTGGCCCCACTCGGGATGCACCGCAGGGGTCACCAGTTCTTCGGTCCGCGCATGCCGATCCTGCAACAGGAAGTCGTGCGGCATGAAGCCGTCGGCGCGTACACAACCGAGCCCCGTTGGAGCAAGCCGCGCTTCCCATTCGTCGGCCGTGGCGTCGGCGAACACCGCCCCCAACTGCGCAGCCAACCCCGGATCGTTCCGATCGAGCACGCGACCGAGTGCGTCGCAAAGGCGCGCCAGTTCTGCGTCGCTGGCGATCATCAGCATCACCCAGCCTGTCTTGCATGCGTACAGTCGCTGCAATGCGCCGAGTCCGTAGCCGGCCGCGTCCACCGGA
This sequence comes from uncultured Pseudomonadales bacterium, assembly GCA_964445675.1. Classification (GTDB taxonomy): domain Bacteria; phylum Pseudomonadota; class Gammaproteobacteria; order Pseudomonadales; family Azotimanducaceae; genus DATJGR01. The sequence goes on from CAYUMA010000522.1 coordinate 678, forward strand.
GTTCGTTCGGGTTTTCCCGGATAGGCGAGGAAGTCGTCCCAGTTCGCGTACGCGTTCGCGCCGAACATGTCGATGTAGATTTTCTGACCCGTCCCGGACAGCAGTCCCAGCAGCGCCGCGGTCGCAACGACCATCGACATGTTCGGATCGGGATTCAGTTCGTTCGCGCCGTTCAACCGGCGCGCGATGTCGCGGATCTGTGCCAGTGACAACCGCGCGCCAGGTACCGGCAAGCCACCCACCTGCCAGAGGACGCCGCCCATCGCTGCACCCGGAATCGGATGCGTCGACGGGCGCCGCGCGCCCGGCCCGTTCGGACCGTAGCCGTTCGCCGACACGTACACGAGATCGGGATTGAGCGCTGCGAGGTCGTCGTAACCGATGCCGAGCTTCTCCGGCACACCCATTCGATAGTTGTGGATCCAGATATCGGCTCGCTTCGCCAGCTCCCGCACGGCGCTGCGGCCCTCCGCCGATTTGAGGTCGACGCAGAAACTCTCCTTGCCCGCGTTGCACTTCGCCGCACCGGTCGGATACATGGTGCGAAACGGATCGCCCGTCAGCGGCTCCACCTTGATGACCCGCGCTCCGAGATCCGCAAGCAGGCTCGCGCCCAGCGGCGCCGCAATGATCGTCGCGCACTCGACGACGGTGACGCCCGCCAGCGGCTTCACCACAGGTTCGGCGTCGCGCGCCTGACGGACTTGCCGAGGGGCGATCGCATCGAGCGTGACCGCGCGAATACGCCCGCCCGGCTCGGCGGGTGTTTTCGTCAGCTGTGCCACCGGCCCCACCATCATGACGCCGTCGCGGCTGACGGCGTGGCCGTTCTCGGCGACATCCGCATCCGTCAGCGCCTGTTGAGTGCTTTGGTAGCGATGTGACACGACGCCGCCGTCCTGGACGAAAATTTCCGTCCACTGCGCCAACGTGCGGGTTTGCATCTGTTCGAGCATGCGGTCACGAAACGCTTCCCGCACCTGCGGATCCCACGAGATCGGATCGCCCCTGTGCGCGTCCGTCAGTTCGTCGGCGAGACCGGTCGTTTGCAGGAAACTGGCGAACAGGTGCGGCAGCAGGTTGCCGAACTGCAGCCAATGACCGTCCTGGGTATAGACCGGATGGTAGTTCAGCGTCGGCATCACGGCGGCCCGCACCGGCAACGGTTCCGCTGG
>CAYUMA010000523.1:0-1601 GCA_964445675.1 uncultured Pseudomonadales bacterium
GCCTGCAACAAGGTCATCACCAAGGACCATGGGCGCAGTGCCAAATACATCCGCTACGTGGCACGCGAAATCGAGCTCGTCGCGGCGATCCTCGAGTCGCGCGGCGACGAACGCGCGCCGGTCACGCAGGTGCATCTGGGGGGCGGTACGCCGACGTTCCTGCAGCCCGACGAAATGCGGTCCTTGATGAGCCACTTGCGGCGTGCGTTTGCCTTCGCGCCGGACGCGGAAGTGTCGATCGAAGTCGATCCGCGCAAGGTCGATGCGGCGCGGATCGCAGGGCTGGGCGAGCTCGGATTCAACCGCATCTCGGTGGGTGTGCAGGACTTCGATCCCGACGTCCAGCAGGCCGTGCACCGCATCCAGAGCGAGGAGGAAACCCGCACCGTCATCGAGGCGGCGCGCGCGAACGGCTTCGTGTCGGTCAACCTCGACCTGATCTACGGCCTGCCGAAGCAGACCGTGGCGGGATTTGCGGCGACGCTGGACCGCGTGATCGCGCTCGCTCCCGACCGGGTCGCGCTGTACAGCTACGCGCACGTGCCGCACCTGTTCAAGCCGCAGCGCCGGATCCTGCCGGAGGACCTGCCGCTGCCCGGCGACAAGCTTGCCATCCTCGCGCTGGCCATCGACAAGCTTGGCGCCGCCGGCTACGGGTACATCGGCATGGACCATTTCGCGAAACCGGACGACGAACTGGCCCGCGCGCAGCGCGAGCGCCGGCTGCACCGCAATTTCCAGGGCTACTCGACCCAGCCGGACTGCGACCTGCTGGCGTTCGGAATATCGGCCATCGGCAAGGTCGGGCGCGCCTATGTCCAGAACGTGCGCACGCTCGATGAATACTACGATCGGCTCGACGCACGGACGCTGCCGGCCTTCCGCGGCTACGCGCTGGATGGCGACGACGTCGCGCGTCGCGATGCCATCGGCTTGCTGATGTGCGATTTCGAACTCGCGATCCCCGCCTTCGAGGCGCGCCACGGCCTCGATTTCGCTGTCGCATTCGCGCTCGAACTCGCCGCGCTCCGCCCGCTGGCCAAAGACGGGCTGGTCGAGGTGTCGCCGGAGGCGATCCGCGTCACGCCCCGCGGACGGATGCTGGTGCGCACGGTGGCGATGGTATTCGACCGGCACCTGCGCGAGAGCCGCGCCGCGGCGCGCTACTCGAAGGTGATCTGACCCGGATAGCGGCGCTGTCGCGGAGGTTCACGGCGCGTCATGGTGCAAGAAAGATGCGCATCCGCTCGAGTTCGGCCGCCATCGCGCGTTGGAACAACCGATCGCGCGGCGCCTTGCCGCTCACGTAACCCAGGTCGCTGCGCAGCTTGCCGTTGTCCAGCGCCAGGTTGCCCCAGCCGATGACCTCGTCGCGCCACAGCAGCGGCAGCGCGTAATAGCCGCGCACGCGTTTGGCTGCTGGCGTGTAGGCCTCGAAACGATAGGCCCAACCCCAAAGCATCTCGAACCGGCGCCGGTCCCAGACCACGGGATCGAACGGAGCAAGCAGGCGAACGGAGGCGTTGTCGCTCAAGTGCGCCGCCCAGCGCGCGCTGCGGGGGTTCTCGCCATCGGCCCAAAACCAGCGCACGCCGTCGATC
>CAYUMA010000524.1:0-3656 GCA_964445675.1 uncultured Pseudomonadales bacterium
AGATGAGGACTTCCTTCGCGAAAATCATCAAGGCCCGCAGACCTCGGTCTGCATACAGGCCGGATATAAGACTGCATCCGTCTTCTCTATCAGAACGACCTTGTCACTTGCCCAACCGGGCGGCGTCCATATAAGCGCCCATGGACGGCTCGAGCGAGTCCGGCGCAATGAACAGCCATCTCGCCCCTTTAGATCGAATAACCCTCCTCGCTGAGGGGCATTTTTCGGACGCGTTGTCCCGTCGCCGCGAAGACTGCATTGCAGACGGCGGGGGCGAGGGGCGGTAGGGCAGGTTCGCCGAGACCGGTCGGGCGATAGTCACTTTGAATGAAATGCACATCGACGATGGGTGCCGATGGCAATCGAAGGACGGGATAGTCGTGGAAGTTCGATTGTTGAATGCGACCGCCTTCCATCGTGATTTTCTGCATCATCATCGTCGATAAGCCGTCGATCACCGCGCCTTGAACCTGAGACACCGCACCGCTGAAGTTGATGACGGGTCCAACGTCGACCGCAACAGTCACACGGCGCACCTCGAGCTTTTTGTTGGCGTCGACGGAAACCTCGGCCACTTCCGCAATATGACCGGCGTGACTGAAGAAAAATGCGAGGCCGAGTCCGGTACCCGCTGGAAGCGGCTTGCCCCAACCGGCCTTCTCCGCCGCGAGCTTGATCACGCCGGCGGCGCGTCCGGTATGCATCGCCCGGATGTTGCCCTCTTCGATCCACCGGGGTGACCCGAGAATTTCGAGCAGGAAATCGCGGTAGTCGCGGCCCGCCTTGTGCGCAACTTCATCCAGGAAGCTCTGCACGACGAACGCGTTCGTATTCGAGCGGGGTGCGCGCCATGGCCCGCATGGTGTTGCGATCTCGAACAGCGTATTGGTGATGAGCGTGTTGTCGATGCACTCGAGCGGGAACTCGTTCGCGGTGAAGCCGCTGCCGACGACCAGCGCTCCGTTGGTCTTCATGCCGATGTGGTGATTTTCGAATGCGATCAGCTTGCCCGACTTGTTCAGGGCGGCTTTTACGGACTGGAATCCGCCCGCGCGATAAAAGTCGTGTTTGAGATCGTCTTCGCGCGTCCACGTCAGCTTGACGGGTTTGCCGACGCGCTTGGAGATCTCGGTCGCTTCGCAGACGTACTCGTTGTAAAACCTGCGTCCGAAGCTGCCGCCCAGGCGCATCTGGTGCATGGTGATCTGATCCGGTTCGAGACCGAACATCGTCTTCATGGGTGGAAGGGTGCGACTGGGAAACTGCGTCGGGATCCACAATTCAACGCTGTCTTTCGCGCCGAGCGACCCCTTCTTGTAGTGGGCCGTGCAGTTCATCGGTTCCATACAGAAGTGCGCGACGAACGGATATTCGTAGAACCCCTCGACGGTCGTGTTGGCGGGATTGCCGAACACGGCGTCCACGTCGCCCTTCTTCACGACGGGATCGCCGCCGCGCTTGCCATGTAGCGCTTTAGCATCCGTCGCCATTTTCGACCAGCTGTCCTTCGACGCTTTTGATTCGTCCCATTGCACGTTGAGCTTCTGCTTCGCGCTGAACACCGCATGGGTGTTCGTGCCGACGATGGCAACGCCGTCGAGCAGTTCCTGCACGTTGCCATTACCTTTGACGATGAAGGCGTCGACGATACCCGGCAGGCGTTTGATGTCGGCGATGTTGGCGTTCACGACCTTGCCGCCGATGGCGGGGCACTTCTGATAAGCGGCGTACAGCATGTCGGGTACACGCGTATCGATGCCGAACAACGCACCGCCCGTGACGATCGCCTTGTTGTCAACGCCGGAGACCGCGGTGCCGATGATCGTATAGTCCTCGCGTTCCTTGAACTCGAGCGTGGCGACTTCCGGCACCGGTTGTTTGGCGGCAAGTGTCGCGAGTTGCGCAAAGGTACGGAATTCACCGGATTTATGCGTGACGCGGCTGTTGGCTGCCATCAGTTCCTGACGCGGCACCTCCATCACGATGGCGCCGGCGCCAATGAACATTTCACGTGCCGACGCGCCCATCTGCCGCATCTGGTCCCAGGTGCGCGGTATGGTGGTCGAACCACCTGCCCCCTGCTGCCCGAAGAGACTCTCGTTCACCGGCGACTGCTGCACTTCCACGTCGCTCCAGCGGGCGCCCATTTCCTCGGCGATCACCATCGGCAGCGCGGTTTTGATCCCTTGCCCCATTTCCGCATTGGCGGAATAGATGATGACTTTTCCCTCGGGCGTGACGCGGATGAACGCGTTCAGTTGCGCGTTGGAGATCAGCGGCGCATCGTCGACTGCTGCGGCGAACAGAGACGGCGACATGGCCGCAAGAACGAACCCGCCCCCGAGTAGGCCTGTCAGCTTGAGAAAGCCGCGGCGATCGATCGCAGTAGCCGCAGCCTTGTTCGCGAGCGTTGCAATGAGGTCCCGGTCATCGTTCATACGTTCACCTTCGTGGTGCGGGCGGCATCGTAGAACAGCGCGCTCTTCGCGTTCGCCGCCTTGTGAATCGCCGCTCGAATACGCAGGTACGTGCCGCAGCGACAGTAGTTGCCGGCGAGAGCCGCATCGATGTCGTCATCGGTGGGATTTGCCTTGGTTGCGAGCAGGGCCGCCGCGGACATGATCTGGCCGGACTGGCAATAGCCGCACTGCGCCACATCGACGTCGATCCACGCTTGCTGCAATGGATGCAGCTGCGCCCCGTTCGCGAGCCCCTCGATGGTGGTCACCTTCTGCCCGGCGACCGATGCGACCGTCGTGATACAGGATCGCGTCGCTGTGCCGTTGACGTGCACGGTGCATGCGCCGCATTGCGCGATGCCGCAGCCATATTTCGTGCCGATCAGGCCGAGCACATCGCGCAGCGCCCAGAGCAGGGGCATGTCGGCTTCGACGTCGAGCGCCTGGTTGGCGCCGTTGATGTTGAGTGTGTATCTGGGCACAGCGGAGTCCTTTCCAATGAAGGCAATTGAAGGAACTGGATGTCGGCAGGATAGCCGTACCGGCGTGTCTGCACCTAATCGGTCGAGCGTCAGGCGGCCTCGCGCTCCGCGAGGATCTCCGCCTGAATCTCCTTCACCCGTGCCTCGGTGAGCGGGTAATTCCAGAGGAAGGGCATCGCAACGAACTTGAAGATCGCCGGCACGATCGAGTAGAGCACCGCCAGCATCAGCAGCGCGAAGGCCGTATTGGTCGTGTGCATCGGATCCGCTTTCGGATCGAAGCCGAACCAGGCTGCGAGCCCGGTACCGGCCAACACGCCAAACGCAAGCGCCGACTTGGACACCATCGACCAGATCGAGAAGAACGCGCCGGCCTGCTGCTTACCCGATGTCTTCGAATCCAGATCGACGACGTCGGCCAGCATCGCACTCGGCAGCGCGGCGAGCGCGCCGACGGCGGAACCCTTCAGGCACATCACGACGATGAAGAAAAGGAACTTCCCGGTCGGAACTTGCGCGAAGTACGCGGTCGCGTCCCGCGCGAGTGATTCGGAGAAGAACCCCGCAATACGTTGTATCTCGAACGGGGCAAACCAGTTGTCCGGTGCGATCGCGATCAGCGGAATGAAGAGCGACCAGAACGAATACCAGCCGATTGCCGCCATCGTCGCGCGATGCTTGCCGATGCGACGCGAGAGTTTCATCCACAGCGGCA
>CAYUMA010000525.1:0-7029 GCA_964445675.1 uncultured Pseudomonadales bacterium
ACCCGCGCAAGATCTGGAAGCTGTCGCCGATGGATCTGAAGTCGTACAGCCGCTGGTACGACTACTCGCGCGCGCGCGACGACATGTTCGTCGCGAGCGATACCGGCATTGCGCCGTGGTATGTGGCGCGCACCGACGACAAGAAACGCGGTCGCCTGAACATCATCACGCACCTGCTGAGCAAGATTCCGTACGAAGAGTTGCCCCACGAGAAGATCGAGTTCCCGAAGCGGCAGAAACCCGGCGACTATCGCGACCCCAACTACGGGTACAAGTACATCCCCGACGCGTACTGAACGGCTACCTTGACGACGCGGCAAACGGATTGCCGCCGAGCGCATTGGAAATGTCGGCGATCGCTTTCTGCGCGCGCACGCTGTTGCCGGCAGCGTCGAGTGGCGGCGAGATCACCGCGATCCCGAATTTGCCGGGCGATACCGCGATGATGCCGCCGCCGACGCCGCTCTTCGCCGGCAACCCGGTCAGGTACAACCACTTCCCGGAGTCATCGTAGAGGCCCGCGGTTGCCATCACCGCGAGAACCTGCGGAACATGCTCGGCGCGCATCACCTGTCTTTGCGTGAGCGGATTGCGTCCGGCGCCCGCGAGCGTGGCGGCCATCACGGCGAGGTCCTTCGCATTGACGCTGACGGCGCATTGCTTCGTGTAGAGGTCGGTCGCCTGCGCTGGATTGGACTTGATGTGGCCGTACGCAAACATCAGCTCGGCGATCGCCTGGTTGCGCTGATTCGTCGCAGCCTCGGACGTGTACACGTCCTGATTGACCGATAGCGCGCGCCCAGCGAAATCGCTGTAGTAGCTGATGATCGAACGCCAGACGTCGTCATAGGTCGCGCCGTTCACCATGCTCGTCGTTGTGATGGCACCTGCGTTGACGAGCGGGTTCATCTCCGCGCCTTTGTATTGCTCGATCGCGACGATCGAATTGAACACTTGACCCGTCGCGTCGACGCCGATGTTGTCGACGAGCGCTTGCGGACCGGACTCTTCGATGACCTTCGCCATCGTGAACACTTTGGAGATCGACTGGATCGAAACCTCCGACGTGACATCACCCGCTGAATACACCTTGCCGTCGGTCGTCACGAGCACAATGCCGAAGAGGTTCGGGTCGACCTGCGCGAGCGCCGGAATGTAGTCGGCGTTCTTGCCCTCATGCAGAGACGCGTATTTCGTGTACGCGGCGCCGAGCGCGGCATCGACGGATTTCTTCGAGAGCGCGTCGGCTGCGTTCGCGCCGCTCGCGGCCAGTAGCATGGTTATGCACACGACGCGCGAGAGGGTGGGTGTTCGTCGCAACAGCATGGGTTCTCCTTTAGCATGCGAACGCTGAACGTATCTCCATTTGATGGGGCGTGTCGATGTTCGAACAAACGACGCTGACAGGGCGCGGTGCGGAACTCGCGATCCGCATTGGCCTGCTTGTGCTGCTGGTCGGTTGGTGCTTCATCATCCTGCGTCCCTTCATCGGCATCATCGGTTGGGCCAGCGTGATGTCGGTGGCGCTGTATCCGACGTTCGACCGACTGCGATCGTTCATGGGCGGACGCACGAAGACCGCGGCTGCGCTGATCACGGTCGTGTTCCTGCTCGTGTTCATCGTCCCGGCGGTGGTGCTGTCGGAGACGCTCGTCAGTGGAGCGCGGATGCTCGCGGCGAATCTGCAGAACGGCTCGATCTCGATTCCGATGCCGTCGGAGTCTGTCCGAGGCTGGCCGGTGATCGGTGATCGGGTGGCGGATGCTTGGACCTTGGCCGCCACGAATCTCGATGCGTTGACGGTTCAGTTCAAGGAAGAGATCGCCGACATCGGCCGTTGGTTGTTGCAGAAAGCGGCATCGACGGGTCTCGGGTTGTTGCAGTTCGTGGTGGCCGTCATCCTGAGCGGATTTCTGCTGGCCACTGCAAAAGCCAGCAGCGAGATCGGCCAGCGCATCGCCAGCCGCGTGGTCGGGCCGAACGGCCAACGCTTCGCGCAACTCGCGGTGGCAACGACCCGCAGCGTCGCGCGCGGCGTGCTCGGGGTTGCGCTGATCCAGTCGACGCTCGCGGGGCTCGGGTTCCTCGTCGTCGGCATCCCCGGGGCGGGGTTGTGGGCGGTGATCGCGTTGATGCTATGCATCGTGCAGATCGGTCCGGCGCTCGTGCTGATCCCGGCCGCGATCTACGTCTTTTCGACCGATACCACGACAACGGCGGTGATCTTTGCCGCGTGGTGCGTGTTCGTCACGTTGATCGACAACGTTATAAAACCGATGCTGCTGGGACGGGGCGTCGATGTGCCGATGCTCGTGGTGGTCATCGGCGCGATCGGCGGACTGCTGTCGATGGGCATCATCGGATTATTCGTCGGTGCGATCGTGCTCGTGCTCGGCTATTCGGCGCTCGTCGCGTGGCTCGGCAATGAAGGCAACCAACCGACAGCACCGCTGCCGGGCGACTAGGGGCCTGGTCGCTCGCCACGCGCGATCCCTGGCGCGCGACGGTCCGACGCGATCGGCGCGTGCACCCTTACCGGTCCGTGAGCGCGACGGCTGCACCAGACGGGTGCCGCCTAGCGATCACAGAAGCCCTGTGCGCGGCTCAGTTCTATCGTCAGCGATCTGGCGCGGTCCATGCATAGCCTGGTCAGGCTCTTCTGCACACGGATCGAAGTGCCCCACCGCGCAAAGGAATGATCATGCCCACGTACGCCGCCGCACACGCCGTAACCCGCTCCAAAATCGAACCCGACTACGCCGGCCCACACCGCTGGCAGATAGGTGCTCCAGCGAAGATCGTGCGGCGAGTCATGCGTTGGTACGCATACACGCGCTGGGTCGACCGCTATTGCGATCCACTGATCGTGCGCGGCGCCGAAAATCTGGATGCGCATGACGGGCCCGCGATATACGTTGCAAATCACCAGAGCCACATGGACTCGCTCGTGTTGTTCGCGGCGATGCCCGAGCGGGTCAAACGCAATCTCTATTTCGGCGCGGCCGCCGACCGCTGGTTCGTCAAAGGCAAGAAGAAGCTCGTGTTGCAGCCGTGGTATCAGTCGCTGGTGCTCGGCAACTTCCCGATCGTGCGCGGCGGCGGGGCGAAAGCACTCGAGTACGCACGCTGGCTGCTGCAGCAGGGTTGCAGCGTGTGCATTTTTCCGGAAGGCACGCGCACGATGAAGGACGAACTCGGCCGCTTCAAACCGGGCGTCGCGATGCTTGCGCTCGAACTCGGTTTGCCGGTCGTACCCGTCTATCTGTCGGGGTTGCGTGCGATGCGACCGAAGGGCGCGCTGCACCCGAAGGCCGGCCCTGCCGGTGTCGACGTATTCGAGCCGGTGACATTCGCGGCCGGAACGTCCGTGGACGACGCCACCGCGACGTTGCGCGCAATTCTCGCGCGGCGCCACAGCGAGGAACGCACTGCGATCGCAGCGAGCGCGGGATCGTTCGAGCACGCCGCCTAGGTACTCATTTCGACCGATCGCGCGCTATCATTGCCGCCTCCTGGATGGTGACGTGAGGGGCTGCAATGAGTCGAATCGATGCGTTGAGAGTGGAACTCGGCGGCGCGCACCCGATCGCCGCGAAGAAGGTCAAGGATCATCTCGAACCGTACGTGCGCGCGTTCATCGAACGTTCGCCGTTCGCGGTGATGTCGAGCAGCAATGCGAACGGCGATTGCGACGCGTCGCCGAAGGGCGGTGAGCCGGGCTTCGTCAAAGTGCTCGACGACCGCACGCTGCTGATCCCCGACATCGGCGGCAATCGGCTCTTCCAGAGCTATCAGAACTTCGAGTCGAATCCGAAGGCGGGCTTCCTGTTCCTGATTCCGGGAATGGACGTGACCGTGCGCGTGAACGGCCGCATACGCGTGCTCGAAGGCGCCGAAATGAAGACCCAGGGAGTCGTCCCGCAAGTCCGCAATCCGGACCACAACGCCGGCCTGATTCAAGGCCTCGTCCTCGACATCGATGAAGCGTATTTCCACTGCCCACGCTCGTTCCAGTTCGCCGAGCTATGGAACACCGACACCATCGCGACCAATCGCACGCGCACGATCAAGGATTTGAAGAAGGATTAACCCGCGATGGCTTCCGGTGGAGGTGGAGGCGTGTTGCGCGGGACACGCTCAAGCCATCCATGGGCGCTCCCCATGCGCCATCCATGGCGCAAGAGGGTCCAGCGCAACACGCCTCCACCTCCACCTGACGTCGGCGTGTCCACCGGCCGTTTAGAGTCGATCTCTGGTGGCGTTGTCGTCTCGACCACCTCCCACTCAACAAAGCAGCGCAGTCGAACCACACTCTGGCGGGTGGCGGAGGGTCGGTGCGCCGGACCCTCTTGCGCCATGGATGGCGCAAGGGGAGCGCCCAGGGATGGCTCGAGCGTGTCCGGCACACCGCCCCTGCGCCCCCCGCCCCCTATCGAAGTCGGCGCCTAGATCCGAACCTCAATCCCCCCTTGCTCCGCCGATCGATAAAGCGCGTCAATCATCCTCTGCAGCGTCAACCCATCGCGGCCGGGTGCGAGCGTTGGCGAGTCGTACAGCACGTGATCGACGAAGTTGTTCATCTTGCGGCGGAACATCCGATCGACCCGTTCATCGGCGTGCCACGCGGGTGACTTGTCGACCATGTGGCCGTCTTCGTCGCGGAAGATGCGCGGCGGATCCCACGTCGCGCCGCCGTTTTCGCCCATCAGCTGGAAGCTCCAATAGTCCTTCTCGATGTGCGCGGCGAAGCTCGTTTCGAGGTGCATGACGGTGCCGTTGGCAAAGCGGATGCGGCCGACAGCGAGGTCTTCGACGTTGTAGGTCTTGTAGTCCCAGCCTTTCCATTGCGACTGGATACGGTCCGACGGCTTGTTGCCGATATAGGTGAACATGTCGGCGCTGGCGCTGACGGGCGTCGGTGAGCCGAGCGTGTAGTGGCACATTTCGAGCACGTGCACGCCGATGTCGATCAGCGGTCCGCCGCCTTGTAGTTCCTTCTGGCCGAACACACCCCAGTTCGGAATGCCGCGTCGGCGCAGCGCCTGCACGCGCGCGTACAGGATGCGGCCGAATTGGCCGCCGTCGGCCGCGCTCTTCAGGAATTGCGTTTTGGAGTTGAATCGATACTGAAACCCGATGACGAGTTTTTTCCCGAGTCGCTCCGCCGTGGCGACCATCTGTTCGCCTTCTTCGGCGCTGCCCGCCAACGGTTTCTCGCACAACACCGCACATCCCGCCTCCATTGCACCGATCGCGCATTCCGCGTGCAGCTTGTTCGGCGTGCAGACGCTCACGGCATCGAGCGGCACCTTTGCCAACATCTCCTTCCAGTCGCCGAACGTCTGCTTCACGCCGTATTTCGCGGCGTGGCGCGACATCATCTGATCGTTGGGATCGGCGAGCGCGACGATTTCGACATCGCGGCGTTCGGCGAGGTGGGTCATGTGCTCCCCGGCGATGCCGCCGGCGCCGATGAAGCCGTACCGCAGCTTCCGGTCGCCGCGTTTGGGTCGTTCTGGCATGAGTGTTCCCCTAGCTATGCAGGTTGGCGAAATCGACCGTGCGCCGTTCGGCGTGCGAGCGATATGCGGCGTGCATCATTTCGGAGAGTTGCACTGCTTCGTCGATACCCATTCCGAACTGAGCAGGGCCGCTACCGTCGATGCTGGCGATCCAGCGGGGGATCGGCATCGCTTCGTCGTGTGGAAAGTCGGCTGGTCGCCACGCTTTGTCGTCGCCGCTACGCGTGCGGACGTTGCTGCGGCTCGACATCTGAAAGCCGCCACGCGAGCCGTCGATCTCGACGCTGTACGCGCCGCCCCAGCTGACGAACGAGGTCTCGTTGATTGCGACGGCGTTGTTCTCGAACTCGATGACGCTGACAGCATTGTCTTCGACGGCGCGGCCGGTCACGCAATTGAAGATCGACGTGCAGCGCCGCGGTGCGCCGAGCAGCCAGCGCGACAGATACATGCCATGCGCGCCGAGATCGATCATCGCACCGCCGCCGCACGCGACGGGATCGAAGAAATGCTCGGGCAACCAGTTGCGCAGCGCGCCGTCGTGCGAAATGCGGATACGCAACAACGTGATGTCGCCGAGTGCGCCGGAATCGAGCATCGCTTTCGCGTGCACGAGCGGCGCGATGGTCCGCCGCGGAAACGAGATCGTGAAACGGATCGACGCAATGCGCACCGCGGATGCGATCGCGTACGCATCGTCGAGGCGAGTCGCGAGCACCTTTTCGGTGAACACGTGTTTGCCCGCTTGCGCGGCGCCGACGATCAACTCGCGGTGTCGATCGGTGGGCGACGTGACGACGACACCGTCGATGTCGCGCCGCGCGAGCAACGCGGCATAGTCGCCGACAAATTCGACGCCGAGCTCTCCCGCCCACGCACTGCCGCGTTCCGGGTTCTCATCCCACACCGCAGCGACGCGCGCGCCGGGATGCTCGTTCACCGCCTTCGCGTATTCATCGGCGTGCACATGCCAGCGGCTCAACACGGCAATTCGAAGCGGTTCACTCATAGGGCACCTGGTTCAGCTGTGGGGGATCATCACATGCGGCCGCGCACTTCGCGCAACACAGCGTCCGCGGCGTCGATCCGAATGAAGCCGGCGCGCGGATACTCGAGATCGAGAATCACGAAAATCGCGAGCGACGAGATGCCCGCGAACATCAGCGGCAGGATCAGCGGGTGCTTCGCGCTGGGGGCCGCGTGGTGGCCGGCGGGGCCCGCGCAGATCAACGCGATAAAAATCAGCAACGCATAGATCGCAAGCGGCGGTCTGGTCGGTGTTCGCGAGCAGATCCAGATTCCTCCACGCGGCATCGATGGCGTTCGCTTCGTCGGTGATCAACGCTCGGCGCGCTTCGAAGCGATCCGAAGCGCCATCGAACGTGAACGCGATCAGCAGGCTGAGCAACCCGAAGCTCGCGGCCTCGCTCGCGCCGCTGATGGTTTGCGCGCCCGCGGGATCGATGCGGTGATGCCTGATACCGGCGCGGCGACCCAGCGTGAACGC
>CAYUMA010000526.1:0-1546 GCA_964445675.1 uncultured Pseudomonadales bacterium
ACAGCTGCATGAGGGCAATCGACGTGATCGGCTTGGTCATCGAATAAATACGGAAGATCGTGTCGTCTCTCATGGGTCGCGCGCGCTCGAGATCCATCGAGCCCAGCGAGCAGAAATAGGCGGGGTGCCCATATCGATGCACCGCCACCTGGCAGCCGGCAATCTTCTGCGGCTCGACGTAGTTCCGCTCGAGGTGACCGGTAATGCGTTCGAGTCTTTTGCGCGAAAAGCCCGCGCGCTTAGGGGTCAGTTTCATATTTTTTCCGCCTTTGGTTTCGAACGCCCAATTCAGGACGCCCGAAAATCAAGGATATCCACGGATGCGACTCGATGTCGCTACCGGTGCGGCGCCATAGCGAGCGATGCGCTCTCAAGGCGCGATGCCGACACCTGCTTTCCCTTCGTTGCTCAGTCGCGTGATACTCGACGCGCCCGAAAGAGGTGGCTCAGGGTCCCGATCTGCAGATGAGTGTTGCACCAACCGAAACGCAAGCGCATGTCTTTCTCAGCTACGCGAGAATCGAACGCGCGCGCGCCGAAGCAATCGCACACCTGCTTGCCAGCAATGGCGTCGCCGTCTGGATCGATCAGGTCGATATACCCGGAGGGACTTCGTGGAGCGCCGAGATCGTGCGCGGCATCCGCTCATGCGTCACGTTCGTGGTGTTGTGCTCCAAGGCCGCAATGGCGTCGAGCAACGTCGAGCGCGAGTTGCAACTGGCGTTAGAACATCACAAGCCCATTCTGCCGCTGGTTCTCGAACCCGCCGAGATCCCGGACGCGATCGCTTACGGGCTCGCCGGCGTGCAGCAGGTGCATGTGGGCGAACGGTCCGAGCGCGATTGGTTGCCGGAGGCACTGCGTGCGTTGACCGTGCTCGGCGCGGTGGCGCCTTCGCCTGCCGCGATGGCGACTGTACCCGCCATCCCGCTTCCGCCACCGCGTCGGCACAACCTGCCCGCCGAGCTAACGAGCTTCAACGGGCGCGAGCGCGAGCAGCAGGAAGTCAAAGATGCGCTCGTGAAATCGCGCCTGCTGACGCTGAGTGGGATCGGTGGCATAGGCAAGACGCGCCTGTCGCTTCAGATCGCAGCCGACGTCGCCAACGACTATCCGGACGGCGTGTGGTTCGTGGAAATGGCGCCGATCACCGACGCCGATCTTGTGCCGCAGGCCGTCGCGTCGGTTCTCGGCGTCAAGGAAGAAGCTGGCCGATCGCTCGGCGAGGCATTGGTTGACTACGTGCGTGACCGCCAGCTGCTGCTGGTGTTGGACAACTGCGAGCATCTCGTGGCCGCGTGCGCCGAACTCGCGCGGCAGCTGCTAACAGCCGGTCCCCGATTGAAGATACTGGCGTCGAGCCGGGAGGTCTTCCGAATTTCCGGCGAGGCGGCGTACACGGTGCCGCCGCTTTCACTGCCCGCTCCGGCAGGCAGAACCTCCGCTGATTCGGTATCGCGGTGTGAATCAGTGCATCTGTTTGTTGAGCGCGCGAAGTCGTTCCAACCGTCATTCGCCTTGACCGATCACAATGCAGCTCTGGTCG
>CAYUMA010000527.1:0-4629 GCA_964445675.1 uncultured Pseudomonadales bacterium
CTCAACATGGACTCGCGGCTCGAGGACGCGCCGATGGATGCGGAGCGCGCCTTTTGGGAGTCGTTGGCGCGTTAGCTGTGATCTCTGGATGGGTTGTCCGTACTGGGCACTCGCGCTGACAGTTGGAGACTCATGCTATGACCCATGCAACGGTCGCAGCGGAATCCGGCATCAGACCGATTTCGGGTCGCCGGCCGAGCGACCGCGTTCGAGCCACGCTGCGCAGTCGGGTGTCAGCGCGCGGGCGACCGCCTTGTCGTATTTGGCGAGGTCAGCGGGCGTGAGTACGTCGCGCCAGCGGCCGTTGGTGCCTTTGAAGAAGAAGTCGCGCGCATAGCCGTTCTTGAAGAAGGAGGGGCCGCCCGGTATTTCGTCCTCGATTGCCTCCTGCTTCATCGCCTCGAAGCTCGCGCGTTCGACGAGCGCGGGCCACGTCGATTCGGGAACGTCGATGTGGAGAAAGCGCGCGAGGCGCCGCATCTCGCCGTCGCGGTCGGCCTTCAGGTCCGCGTAGTGCACGAAGTGGATGTTCGGCAAATGGCGGAAGTTCCAGAAGCTCTGCGCGTGATAGAGGTGCGACCACATCGGCCAGCCGTCCTGCTCCCATGGGAACGACGCGCGATGCACCCAGCTGTCGAAGAATTCGCGAACGTCGTCCGGGCACTTCGGTATCGGCTCACCGACGAGGTCACCGCTGTTCAGCCTCGCGATGCGATCGTCGGTGAACGAACGCCAGTGATTGAACCACGACATCATCACGTCGCGGCCGTCGCGTCCGACGTACACGTACTTGATTGCGTCGTTCCACGGCAGCGCATCGAGCGGCAGGTGCGTCTTCAGAAAACGCCGATGCTGCTGCGCGTCGATGTGCGCGACGACCTGGTCGATCGGCGGATTGCGGGTGTCGACCCATGGCGACAGCCTGAACAGCGACTCCGGGAGTTTCTGCGGACCGAGAATCAACAGACTCACGATCCGCTGCGTCCACGTCGTGCCGGCTTTGTACGACGTCGAGATCACGATGTCGTCGGGTCGGAAACTCACCTGATCCCAGCGGCGGCTGTCGAGGTGGTGATTGCGATAGACGCGGTTGCGCACCGGTCGAGCGTCGGCGTTCGTCATGGTCTCTGCTCCGTGAATCGAATGGGATCGTATCGGGATGCGGCGTCGGATCAAAGCGCTGCTGCCGGTGCCTGGCACGGTCGTTGACTCGTGGACGTCGCGACAACCCACAGAAGAGTGTGTGAGGATTCCGGTGACAGAGCTTCGGACTCACGCCATGAACCTTCAGGACTGGTCGGACATCACGCAGTTGATTGGCAACGTCGCGGTGATCGCGACGTTGATCGTGGTGATCGCGCAGATCCGGGCGAACACGCGCGCGGTGAATCTGGAAAGGGCGGAAGCGCGCTTGTCCAAGTTCACCACGCCGTTTTATCAGTCGCCCCATCTCTTGCGCATCAGCGCCAAGATCGACGCGGTGCAGGGTCAAGGGCCGGCCACGAAGGAGTTGATGGAGACGTTCGATCTCTCTCCGGAGGAAGCGAACTTGTGGTTCCGGCACCTGATGGATCAGTGGACGACCTACGAGATCGAATGGCGCCACGGTGTCTTGGGGCACGCCCGCGGGATCAAGCGCTCCCAGCGGTTTCTCGATAACCGGATTTTCTACAAGCATCTCAAGCTCGGTCGCGACCCTGCGTTCATCCGGTACGTCGATTCGCTGCTGGCTGATTCATCAGATGAATCATGAGTCGGGCGATGAGCGCTGATTCCACGTCGCCATTCGCCAGCGTCGCCGAACACTATCTCGCGGCGCTGCGCGCGCGCGGCATCGAGAGATTGTTCTTCAACGCCGGCACCGACTTCGCGCCCATCGTCGAGGCATACGCACGCGCTCCCGCGACGAACGCCGCGCCGTTTCCGGAACCGATCATCGCGACGCACGAGAACCTCGCGATCGGCATGGCGCACGGCGCGTATCTCGTCACCGGCCAACCGCAGGCGCTGATGGTGCACGTCAGCGTCGGCACCGCGAACGCGATCTGCGGGCTGATGAACGCGTCGCGCGAACGCGTGCCGCTGCTGCTGACGGCCGGCCGCTCGCCGCTGTACGAAGCCGATGCGCTCGGCGCGCGCGACCTGCGCATCCACTGGGGTCAGGAGATGTTCGATCAGGCCGGAATCGTGCGCGAATTCGTGAAATGGGACTACGAGCTGCGCGGCGCGCGGCAGGTGCAGGACGTGGTCGATCGCGCGCTGACGATTTCGCAGAGCGCGCCGTGCGGACCGGTCTATCTCACGCTGCCGCGCGAAGTGCTTGCCGAAGCCGCCGTGCCGAATGCGCGCGTGCCATCCGATTCGTTGCCGATCGCGACCGCCCCTCGACCGGACCGTCTGGCGGTCGAAACACTCGCGCAGCGGATCGCGCGCGCCGAGTTGCCGGTGGTCGCCGCGACCGCGAGCGGGGCCGATCCGAACAGCGTCGCCGCGCTTGTCGCGCTGTGCGAGCGCCACGCGATCGGCTACGTCGAAGAACAAGCCCGCTACGTCAACTTCCCGGCCGGCCACGCGCTGCACCTCGGCTACGAGCTGTGGGGCGTGCTTGCCGACGCCGACGTCGTCTGCTTCCTCGAATGCGACGTGCCATGGATTCCGGGTGCGACGGCGCCGCGGGCCGACGCATTCGTCGCGCACTGCGGCGTCGATCCGCACTTCGTGCGCTATCCGCTGCGCAGCCACCGCTCGGACCTGTCGCTCACCGCGGCGCCCGCCGGATTCATCGACGCGCTGTCGGCGGCGCTCGACGCGCTGCCCGCCGATGCGGCGCGAGTGAACGAACGGCGCGCGCGGATCGCGGAACGGGTCCGCCGTCGCCGAACGCAACCCTCCGCGCCAGCGGACGGACTGAGCCGCGATGCCGTGGCGACCGCGCTCGCGGCGGCCCTCGGCGACGACGCGACGTTCTTCAATGAATACTGGGCACCGCCGGAATCGCTCGCGCGCACGCGGCCGGGCACGTACTTCTATCTGTCGTCCGCCGGCGGTCTCGGCTGGGCGTTGCCCGCCGCGCTCGGCGCGCAACTCGCCGCACCCGAGCGGACCGTTGCCGCGCTGATCGGCGACGGCGCGTATCTGTTCGCGAACCCTGCTGCGTGCCATCACGTCGCTGCGCGCTATGCGCTGCCCATGTTGACGGTGATCTACAACAACGCGCGCTGGGGCGCGGTCGATCACGCGACGCGCATGGTGTATCCGGACGGACAATGGCGCGCGCAACGCGGACCATCGCTGTCAGACCTGACGCCGATCCCGGCGCTCGAGAAATACGTCGAGGCGTCCGGCGGCTACGGGGAATGCGTCGCAGATCGTGCGGAATTGGAAGGCGCGATCCGCCGCGCGCTGCACGCGATCCGCAGCGAACGACGGCAGGCCGTGCTCAACGTGATCGGGGGCTGAGCCGAGCGTTACTGCACCTATGGCATCCCTTGGCGCGCAGCGGTAGGGTCACAGGCACTTCGCCGCCGAAGACTTCTAACATGAACGAGCCGATCGAAATTCACGGTTTCTGCGACAACGATTTCCTGCTGCTGCGGGAGGCATTTGCGCGGAATTTTACCGACGGCCTCGAATGGGGTGCTGCCCTTTCTGCGACCAGGTACGGCAAGAGCGTGCTCGATGTCTGGGCCGGATCGGCGAATCGGCATCGCACTCGAGGTTGGGAGCGCGACACCGTGACCAACGTCAGTTCGACGACCAAGACGGCCGCGATACTGTCGGCGCTGATTGCGGTGGACCGTGGCCTGCTCGATCTCGATGCCCCAATCGCCCGCTACTGGCCGGAGTTTGGCCAGCACGGCAAGGACAAGGTCACAGTCCGGCATGCCTTTACGCATCGCACCGGCGTGCCCGGGCTGAAGCAACCCGCACCGGTTCGCGTCTACAACGACTGGGATGCCGCAGTCGCGCGCGTCGCCGACGAGAAACCGTGGTTCGAACCGGGGGTGGATGCCTGCTACCACGCCTTGACCATGGGTCTGATTCTGGGCGAGCTCGTCCGCCGCACCGACGGGCGCCGCCCGCGTCAGTTCTTCGCCGAAGAGATCGCGGACCCGCTCGGCGCAGACTTCTCGATCGGTTACCCGCTCGACAAGCCGTTGCAATTGCTGTCAACGATGGTCGTCGATGTGGACACGCCAAAGCATCTCGAGCAGGGCTCCATCGGGAGCCAGCTGCTCGGCTCGTTCGCCGCAGAACCGATGGCACCATGCATCGCGACGCTGCGGCGCGAGAACCCCTCCGAAGACGGTTTCGGAAATGCGCGCGGAATTGCCCGGTTTTGTTCGATCCTGGCCAATGGCGGGACGCTCGACGGGCGCCGTTTTTTGTCGCCTGAACTTGTCGCCGAAGCCTGCCGAGAACAATTCAACGGGGAAGACAAGTTCATCGGTCGGATTCGGTATGGGCTCGGTTTCGGGCTGCACAGCGATGTGTTCCCGGCCCCCGTGCCAACGAGCTTTCGCTGGGGCGGCTACGGCGGCTCCTGGGTCGTGATGGACGAGCCGTCGGCGATGACAATCGCGTACACGATGAATCGCGGCATGCTGCCTCCGGACCTTGGCCTCGACC
>CAYUMA010000528.1:0-9106 GCA_964445675.1 uncultured Pseudomonadales bacterium
TCAATATCATCACGGTGGCCCTCTATGCCGAATTCCCGGCATTGTCGAAGGAACTCGAGGCCGATCCAGCTCTGACGGTTGTGGTATTGAAGAGCGCCAACGCCGATTTTTTCCTCGTGCATTTCGACGTCGGCGCGATCCTGACGTTTCCGCCGAACACGGATGCGCAACGTGATTCCGAGTTGAATGATTATCGCGGCATGCACATGTATCGTCCGTACTCCTTCTGTTGTCCGGTGATCCGATCTGGCGACGTTGCACGAGAGACTTGGGCCATTTGGGACTGGAGTAGGCTGTCGTTCGGTCCGTCATCTAGTCCAGAGCGCCCGCCGGCGCCCGAAGAGCTGACCGTTGTGTGGATGCGTGGGCGGGCATCAGCGACCGTTTCGAGAGTCTTTCTTCCGCGAAAACAGGCCTCACCGCGCTTGCCTGACGGTTTGATTGGGTCGCGAGGCCGATTCGGATGCGGGTGCGATGAGCTTGAGCGTCAGCATCACGACAGGTCGGTGCACCAAGTCTCGGCAGTCACTGACGGTAATGGTTACCTCGCTATCACCCAATGGTGCCGATAAGCTCTCCGGAGCGCCTACCCAAGCAATCGACCGCGACGGGGGATTCCGATGCAGCATACTAACGTCGAGGCGCGGCAGGTGAGCGCCGGGGCGATGCCGGAAGCCGTGGTGATCGCGGGGCCATTCCCGGGACCGATACAGAATGGCGCTCACTCATACCCGGTGGAGGGAGGAACCGTCACTGTCCGCTGGACGTTCACCGCATTGCAATAGCATGCCCAGGCGCGCGCTCCACCGGCCTCGTTAGCGGACACACGGCCCAACGGTCAACGTGCCGGCATCGGCATCCATCACAGCGGTTGCACCAAAGGTCAGCGCGAACTGATCGGGACGAGCGCCTGCTGCGGCTGCAGATAGTCGACAGCAAGCGACGCCATCGCCCGCACCGCATTTTCGAGCGCGTTCTCATCCGCATAGAACTTCGGCGAGTGATTGGGAATCTGCGCCTCTGCGGGCACGTCGGGCGGACGCACGCCGACGAAGAAAAACAGCCCCGGCACCTGCTGTTGATAGAACGCAAAGTCTTCCGCGGCCATGACCGGGGCGCTTTCGCGCACATTGGCGTCACCATAGACGCGCACGAGCGATGGCCGCATTCGTTCCAGCAGGGTGGCGTCGTTGATCGTGGCAGGATTGCCCTCGTGGATCGTCAAGATCGCCTCGCCGCCCAGGCCGGCGGCGATGCCGGTGGCGATCTCGCGCATGCGCGTATGCACCAGATTCGTCACCTGCGGATCGAAGGTGCGGATCGTTCCGGTGAGCGTCGCATCGTCCGGAATGATGTTGTTGCGCACGCCGCTATGGAATGTGCCGACGGTGACCACGGCGGGTGACGTCGCGAGATTGACCTGCCGGCTCACGATCGTCTGCAGCGCGCCGACGATTTCGGAGGCAATGACGATCGGGTCGATACCGGACCACGGCATCGCGCCATGGGTCTGGCGACCTTTGACGACGAGTTCAAAACGCTGCGAACTCGCCATCGCGCCGAGTGGGCGCATCGACACCTGCCCGGTTGTGTCGAGTTGCATCACATGCAGGCCGAATATCGCCTCTACGTCCGGATTTTTGAGCACGCCTTGCGCCACCATCATCTCTGCGCCGCCTTCTTCACCGGGCGGTGGCCCTTCTTCCGCGGGTTGGAAGATGAACTTGACGGTCCCCGGTAGCTGATCACGCACGCCGGCAAGCACCGTTGCAACACCCAGCAGAATGGCCACGTGATTGTCGTGCCCGCAGGCGTGCATCACCCCGACCTCCTGGCCGAGGTACTGGCTTCTTACCTTCGATGCATACGGCAGTCCCGTCTCTTCGACCACCGGCAGCGCATCCATGTCGGCGCGCAGCGCGACGACACCGCCGGGCTTACCGCCACGCAGCACGCCCACGACTCCCGTGTGCGCAACGCCCGCGGTCACGTCGATGTCGAGCGATCTCAGGTGCGCGGCCACCAGCGCCGCGGTGCGCGTCTCGCGATTCGACAGCTCCGGATGCGCGTGGATGTCCCGACGCCAGGCAATCACGTCAGCCGCCACCGCCGCAGCGCCCGTGTCGATCTGCTGATGCAGATCCGCGGCTGCGCTCGCGGCGAGCAGCGCGGCACCGACCCATACAATGCCTTTCATCCAATGCCCTCCCGACTCCGCAAGCTCGAACTCACGAAGCTCAACACGACCCAGATAAATCACGCGTCCCGCATGGGCCCTGCGCGAGTAGATCACAACCGCGTTCAGCCCGTGGGACATCGCGATCGAACAGCGCCGCAAGCGGTAGCGAGAGGCTCATTGTGTTGAGGTGCGCTGCGCCTGGAACGCGATGGCCTGCTGGTGCGAGATTCGAAACAACCCTGGCTCGATGCGGCAGCGCGCCACGACAAGGGTCACTTCTCGTGCCATGTCTAAACGCTACCCGCCTGGGCGGCGGTGAGTGCCCGCAGAAAGTTGCGCCCCCAGATCTTGTCGATCTCGTCCGGCGAATAGCCCCTTGTGAGCAGTGCTGCGGTGACATTGGGTGCATCGCTGGCTTCATTGAAACCGCGCATGCCCCCGCCATGATTGAAGTCAGTACCGATGCCAACGTGCTCCACACCAACCCGATGGACGATGTGGTCGATGTGATTCATGAGGCTGTCCAAGGAACCCGGGCCGAGCAAGCCGCTGATGCTGTCGCGGAATGCCGCCTGCTCATCCGGGTCTTTGATTTCCCAGTACAGCTCAAATGGATACAGGTACTTCTCCGGTAGACCTGCGGCCAAACGCGCGTTGCGAATGTCGTCTACCAGTTGGCGGTTGGTGGTATCGAACAAATAGCCCCGGAACGGTGCCACGTGAATCACGCCCCCGCCTGCAGCAATGGCGTCGATTTCAACATCGGACAGGTTGCGGCTGACGTCGCACAACGCGCGCACGTTGGAATGGCTGGCGATCACCGGTGCGCTGGACAGGTCAACCGTCTGCAAGGTAGCACTCAGCGACGATTGAGAGACATCGACCAGGCCGCCCAGTTCGTTGATGCGACGGATCGCCTTGCGCCCCAGCGGCGACAACCCGCCGTGCTCCTCTGCGGGCTCGTGCTTGCCGGTGGCGGCAATGAAGTTGGGCCGGGATGAATCGGCGCAGTCGTTGTGTCCCATGTGGTTCAAGGCAAACACTGTGACGCCAGATTCGCGAAACTCATCCAAGGCGGTGATGTCTGTGCCGATGATCTGCGTATTCTGAAAGCTCAAGAATATGGAGCGTTTGCCTTGCGCCTTTGCTTCGTCGGCATCGGCGACGGTGGGCGCCAGGACCAGATTGTTGGCTGGATCCTCGATCAGTTGACGAGCGGCAGCCAGCTTTCGGTCGGCGACTCGTCTGGCCCTCGCATATCCTTCGGTCGTTCGCGGTCCCGGCCCCGTCGCGACGCAGAGGACCACGCCGTCCACGCCACCTTGTGCCATCTTGTCCGGGGCTACTCTGGAACGACCATCGGGGCCGACATAGGGCGATTCTTTGCCTGGCACTTCGATGTCTGCATGGGCGTCGATCACCGTGCAGTCGGCATGAATTTTGTTTGCATGCGCGATGTTCATTGCGGAATGAGATGGTTCATTGCCCACTGTGACGTCTCTCCCTGTGACGAGATCAAATTGGTACAGGGCATCCTAATACTACGAACCATCGCAAGGCTCAGGAGAAACTGGCGCTGAACCTGGCAGCGTGGACCTGCGCGGACCCGATGCGGTTGAGTTACTCTCGCGTTACCACACTGGGAGTATCGCAATGGGTTCGCGGAGCCAGGCTGATTTCGACGTTATCGCAGTTGGGGCGGGTTTTGCGGGACTCGGTTTGATTCACTACGTACGCGAGGCGGGCCTGTCGATCCGCGTGTTCGACAAGGCGTCCGACATCGGCGGCACCTGGGCGTGGAACCGGTATCCGGGCGCCGCCAGCGACAGCGAGTGCTACTACTACTGCCTGACGTTCTCGAAGGCGTTGCTGCAGGAGTGGTCCTGGTCCGTCCGCTACCCCAGCTGGGACGAGAACCTGCGCTACATGCACTTCGTCGCCGACAGGTGCGGCATGTGGCCGCACATTGCGCTGAACACGCAGATCGTCAACGCGGACTTCCAGGAGGACACGGGGCTTTGGAAGATCCGTACGGCGCGTGGCGATGCGTATACGTGCCGGTACTTCGTCAGCGCGATGGGCATGATCTCCGAGCCCGTGATCCCCCACTTCAAAGGGCTCGGCACCTTCAAGGGACCGTGCCTGCACTCCTCGCGCTGGCCGACGCAAGGGCTGGACTATGCCGGCAAGCGCATCGGCATCATCGGTACTGGCGCCACGACCGTGCAGATGCTTCCGGTAGTAGCCAAGACCGCTGCGCAGGTGACCGTGTTCCAGCGCACCGCCAACTTCGTCATGCCCGCGGTGCAGAAGCCGATGACGCCGGCGTGGGAAAAACAGATCAAGGCGGACTACGACGCGATCATCGACAAGTGCCGCAATCATGTGTTCGGGATGGCGTTCGACAGTCCGGTGGGACGCAATCTGGCGGACACGCCGCCGGATGAAGTGCAGCAGATCCTCGAAGAGCACTGGCAGCGCGGCAGTTTCCGTTTTGTGTTCGAGACCTTCGACGACCTCTTGTCGAATGCCGAATCAAACCGCATCGCCGGTGAGTTCGTCATCCGCAAGATGCTCGAGAACGTGAAGGACCCCGCGGTTCGCGACATGTTGACGCCACGTGGGTATCCGTTTTTCGCCAAGCGGCCGCCGCTCGATCACGGATTCTTCGACGCATTCAATCGCGACAACGTCACGCTGGTCGACATCGGCAACCGCGAACCGCTTGTCGAGATCACCGAAACCGGTATCCGCACGACGAAGCAGCACTACGAGTTCGACATCATCGTGCTCGCCACCGGCTTCCAGGCGTATACCGGCGCGCAGGAGGCGTTGCCGATTCGTGGCCGCAAGGGACTGCTGCTGCGCGACAAATGGGAAGACGTGTCGAGTTCGATCATGGGCGTCTTCGTCGCCGATTTCCCGAACATGTTCATGATCACCGGGCCGCAGGCGCCGTTTGCGAACCTGCCGACCTCGATCGAGCAGAACATCCAGTACATCGTGGACTGCATCAAGAAGATGGAGCGCGAGGGCTACGCGCTCTGCGAACCGAAGCAGGAGGCCGAGACGGCATGGGTCGCCGAAACGGCCGATATCCATCGGCAGACGCTGATGGCCCAAGGCGACAAAGTGCACTCCTGGATGATGGGTGCCAACCTGGAGAACAGGAAACCGCGGGTGCTGATCTACTTCGGTGGTGCCAACGTGTACTACGACAAGCTGCGTGCATCCGCGGACGCGGGTTTCCCGGAAGTCGAGTTCGAACGGGCGGGATAGGGGTCACCAACAGGTCGTTTATGCTCACTAGCCTGCGACATCGAACCGCTGCCGATCTGCCGCCCAAAGATGGTTCGGGACCCCGGCACCGGCGGCCGGTGAGATAAGCCGCATGACCATCTCCGTCGTCAATCATTCGACCAGCGCTGCAACCATCACCAATTTCTCGAAGGGGCGTTACCTCGACGCCGCGTTCATGTCGCGTGAGTGGGAGCAGGTGTGGCGACGCGGCTGGTTGCTCGCGGGACTCACGAGCGATGTGCAGCACGCTGGCGATTTCTTCGTTTTCGAGCTCGGCGCCGATCAGATTCTGATTGTCCGTGGACGGGATGGGGCGGTGCGCGCCTTCTTCAATGTGTGCCAGCATCGCGGCAATCGACTCGTCGACGTGGAACGCGGACACGCGACGAACTTCCGCTGCGCCTACCACGCGTGGACCTACGATACCGACGGCGCGATCAAGATCGTGCCGCACCAGGAACGTTTTTCGAACGGCGTGCCGAGCGCCGAACGGTCATTGCGCGGCGTGCACGTCGACGTGTGGGACGGTTTCGTGTTCGTCTCCCTCGAGTCGCAGCCGCCGCCGCTGCGCGATTTCCTCGGGCCGGTCATCGACCACCTCGCACCCTATCGATTCGAGCGCATGACGCTGGTCGAAGACCAGACCGTCGCGCACCAGTGCAACTGGAAGGCGGTGATCGACAACTTCAGCGAGCTGTATCACGTCGACTTCCTGCATCCGCAGCACCGACGCATGGTCGACTGCTGCAACGACACGGTGCATCTCTTCAACGGCGGTCACACCGGCCTTGCCGTAAAAGGCGCCACGGTCAATCCGCGATTTCCGGTCCCCGACGAACCGACCGATATTCAGGTCGCACAGATGCGCAGCCTCGACCTCGATCCCGATGCTTTTCGGGGACGCGTGCTGGACGTGCGTCGCGCTGTGCAGCTGCGCAAGCGCGAGATCGGCCGCGATATGGGTTATGACTACAGCGCGTTCACCGATGACCAGCTCTCCGACGTGTGGCAATACAACCTGTTTCCCAACATTATCCTGTCGTTCACGCCGGAACATTTGTGGCTGATGCGCGTGCGACCACACCCAACGGATCCACAACGCTGCTACTTCGACAAGCTGAGCTTTCTGCTTTTTGCAGACCCGCAGCTGAGCAAGGCAACGCGCGACATCGGCGGCCCCGGCCGCACTGCGACATCATCGAGCGGACGTCGAGCGGAAGACTACGTCAGGCCCACGCGCGACTGCTTCGACCATCAAGCCATCCTGCGGCACGAAAAAACCATGACGATCACGATCGATCAGGACATCGAGCTGCTCGGTCAGGTGCAGGCCGGCATGAATTCAGCGGGGTTCACCAGCGTGTGGCTCAACGATGACGAGCTGCGTGTGCAGCACTTCCACAACCGGCTCGATGAGCTGCTGAGCTGAACGCCGGCGCACCGCCGTAGCAGAACAATCCACGACAACGGAGAAGCATCATGAAGTTCGGCATCTTCTACGAACACCAGCTGCCGCGGCCTTGGGACAACGATGCCGAGGAGAAGCTGCTCAACAACGCGCTCACCCAGATCGAATTCGCCGACAAGCTCGGCTTCGACTACGTGTGGGAAGTCGAACATCACTATCTTGAGGAATACAGCCACTCCAGCGCGCCGGAGGTATTCCTGGCGGCGGTGAGCCAGCGCACGAAGAACATTCGTCTCGGCCACGGCATCATCCAGACCTCGCCGCTGATCAATCACCCGGCACGTACGGCCGAACGGCTGGCGACGCTGGACCTGCTGTCCGGCGGCCGCGTCGATTTCGGCTCCGGCGAAGCGGCCACGAGCGCCGAATTGGAAGGCTTCAATGTGCAGGTGGACCTCAAGCGCGAACAATGGCGCGAGGGCCTGCAGACCGTGATCCGCTGCATGACCGAGGTGCCGTTCAGCGGCGTGAATGGACGCTGGATCACGATGCCGCCGCGCAACGTGGTGCCCAAGCCCAAGCAGAAGCCGCATCCGCCGTTGTGGGTGGCCTGCTCACGGCGCGAGACCATCGTGATGGCGGCAAAGGAAGGCATCGGCGCGTTGACCTTCGCGTTCATCGATCCCGAAGAGGCGCGCGGCTGGGTGGAAGCATACGAGGAGCAGTTGAAATATTGCCTGCCGATCGGCAAGCGCGTCGATCCGCAGGTCGCGTGCGTCTCGCCGATGATGGTCCATCGCGACGAGGCGGAAGCGATTCGCCGCGGTCTCGAGGGCGGCAACTTCTTTGGTTATTCGCTGGCTTATTACGCGGCGTTCGGCGAATTCGCGCCCGGCGCAGACAATCTCTGGGCCGACTTCCAGAAGAGGCGCGCGGACCGCGGCTTCGATCCGGACGCCGCGATTCGCGAGCGGCTCGAGCTCGGCGCGAAGATGCAAGCCGGCCAAACGACCGGGCTAAGGGGCAGCGTCGGCACACCGGCGCAGCTGCGCGATTACCTGCGCCGTTTCGAAGCTGTTGGCGTGGACCAGTTGATCTTCGTACTGCAGGCGGGCAACAACCGCCACGAACACATCATGGAATCGCTGGAGCTGTTCGCGACCGAGGTGATGCCGGAGTTCAAAGAGCGCGACGCGGCGCAACGTGCGGTCAAGATGGCGCGACTGCAGCCGTTGATCGATGCCGCGCTCGCCCGCCGTGTCGATACGGCGCCGGCAATGCCGGCGGATTACCGCATCACCGCGCTGGCTCGCAACATCGTCAAGAAGATGGGTGGGGACAAGATGCTGGAAGACATCGCGGAAGCCAGCGCGCTCGGCAAAGGCGGCATGGAAGCGCTGCGCGAGCAGTCGCCGGAACCGAAGTCGCTGGTGCGGGATGATACGTAGCAGATGGCCGTGCGCTCCGGCCGGACTATGTCCGAACTGGTGGCAACCGCTCTGCGGCGTCTACCCGCTCGGGTGCTGTGTGCCAGCGCCGTCTGCTACATAGATAAACTGTTCGCGCAGCCGAGGTGATTCCCTGACGCCCGTGACAGCTCGACCCTGCCCCGCATCCACACAGGTGGGGATCCGATGAATTGGGATGCGATTGGAGCCATTGGCGAAATCGTGAATGCTGCAGCTGTGGTCATGACCCTGGCATATCTCGCGGTACAGGTGCGCTATGCGCGTGACGAAGCCCGACGGTCGATGCGAGAGGCGCGGGCGGACAGCACGCGCGAAGTGGTGCTAGCGTGCTGGCGGCTGGGGAATCACCAGCCAAGGCAACAAAGTGTTGCTCGGGCTGTTGCCGGGGACGAAGGAAGATACGGTGTCGTGCAAGGAGTAGCCCAGATGTGGACCTATCACGAGTCATCGTGATTGGAGGCATGCCTCGAAGCGGTACGAACCTGGCGCGAAGGCTCATCGGGTCTCATTCCCAAGTGGCCGTTCCTCCCGCCGAACTCCACGACTACGCACGGATTGCCGATGGCCGGACCGTTGAACAGATTCCGTCGGAGCCCACATTCCGATCGCGCTACAAACCGGTCGTCATCGCAGCACGATCGGCCTTCATCACCGACGGCCACACAGCCGTTGCGGCTGGAGTGCGCCACCATTCGAGCGCCGCACGGTATCCGCCGACTGGTGCCGTTAGACCAAGCGATGTCGCGATCG
>CAYUMA010000529.1:0-8391 GCA_964445675.1 uncultured Pseudomonadales bacterium
GACCTTCCGGATCCGATAGAACCGTGATGACGTCGCCGCCGGGCGTGATCGCTACGACCTTGTTCGCCATCGGCAGGGTACCCACAGATTGTCGTCTTGATCTTGACGCCCAGGACCACTTGTCGGCATTGCGCCAGATCCAGCATCGTCGGCTTCATGCCCAATACTCCTCACTGTGTCGAGGGTTGCCTCGTCAGCACCATCACGCAGGAAATGGAGCATGAACCACCTGTTGGTGAATCGGGCTGGGTGTTGCGCGAACGTGCAGCGCAGCCGACAACCAATGCCGCGAAGCGGCGTAGCATCGATGACCGAATAGGAGATATGACTATGAGTGAGTTCGGCAAGACCAGTACCGCCGAGGATGTGACCGAGGGAGTTGATCTGACCGGCAAACTCGCGCTCGTGACCGGCATCAACTCCGGGATCGGTTTCGAAACGATGCGGGTGCTGGCGAAACGCGGCGCGCACGTCATTGGCACCGCGCGCACGCTTGCAAAAGCCGAAGAGGCGGGTCGGCGCGTCGACGGTTCCGTCACACCGCTCGCCTGTGAACTCGAGAGTCAGGTGTCGATCCGCGCATGCGCGGCGGCAGTGGCCGCGATTGGGCGCCCGCTCGATATCTGCATCGCCAACGCGGGAATAATGGCGCTGCCGAAGCTAGAGCAGGTCAATGGCATCGAGAAGCAGTTCGCGACGAATCACCTGGGACACTTTTTGCTCGTGCGGCTGCTGCAGTCGCAGATCGAGTCTGCGGCAAACGCACGTGTCGTGATCGTCAGTAGTGCTGCTCACGTGCAGGCGCCATCGGCCGGCATCGAGTTCGACAATCTGGACGGCGCGCGCGGGTACCGCAGCTGGCGCGCGTATGGACAGTCGAAGCTTGCGAATATTCTTTTCGCAAAAGCGTTGGCGCTGCGCCTCGGTGAGGGTCGATCGGCGAACGCGTTGCACCCCGGCGTAATCGGCACAAACCTCGGCCGACACATGAATCCGCTGGTCACCGGACTACTCGGCGTCGTGATGCGGATGTTCAGCAAAAGTATCGAGCAGGGTGCGGCCACCAGTTGTTATGTCGCAGCCCGCCCCGAAGTCAACGGTGTCACCGGACAGTATTTCTCCGATTGTGCGGTGACCGAACCGAGTCGTCAGGCGCGTGATGCTGAATTGGCGCAGCGTTTGTGGGATGTCTCTGAGAAGCTGACGGGTTTACGCTAACGATTCGACTCAGGCGATATCACCGTGGCTGACTCGTTCGCAGGCAACGCCGATGCGACGGGCGGCTTCAGCTGGCTGATCCAGGGGTGTCCAACGTAAAGGCGATCCGCAGGAACTGCTGTGGGGTCGTCTCCCCCGGCAGGAACCCTTGACCCGGAATCACTGAAAGCCCTCAGGAGCCGCCGTTTAGGCTTCCTATCCCCGGCCCCGGCAAAGGTCGAGACGCAAAAAGCGCACCTCGTTTTCCACCCGATGTAACCTTCCGCCGGCGACATACGTATTCGGGACACCCATAACGTGACCCGGAGAGATCGATGTTCAAATCCGCATTTGCCCTCGCCACCTTGTTGTTCGGCACCGCCGCCCTCGCCGACAATCCTGCCACCTACGAAGTCACTATCACCAACATCACGAAGGCGCAGTCCTTTACGCCATCCGTCGTTGCGATTCACGACCGATCGGTGGCGATCTTCCGATCCGGTGCGCCCGCCGGGCTTCCGCTCGAGATTCTCGCCGAAGCGGGGGATACGTCGCCGCTGACAACCGCGCTGCTCGCGCAAGGCGCTGCAGTGGGTGCGGTGCAGACGATTCCCGGCTTACTCGGTCCGGGACAAACGAAGACGCTCGTCATCGAAAGCCCGAGATTCCAACGCTACATCAGCGTCGCCGCGATGCTGATTCCAACCAACGACAACTTCTACGCGTTGAACGGCGCATTGCTGCCGTTGTTCGGCTCCGAAACCTACACCGTGCCCGCATACGACTCCGGTACGGAGGCGAACGACCAAGCGTGCGCAAACATTCCCGGGCCGCGTTGCGGTGGCGAAGGGTACTCGCCGGGACCAAATCCCGGCGACGAAGGCTTCGTGTTCATCGGTAATGGTTTTCACGATCTCGGCAGCACCGACGAACAAGGGGGCGAAGTGCTGATGCCGTTCGACTACGACTGGCGCAACCCCGTCGCCCGAGTCACCATCCGACGCATGCGATAGGCGGGCTAACCGCAGCGGGGTCACGCGGGTGACCTCGCCATCGAGGTCGAATGAACGACGTCAAGGCGGCAGATGAGACACGGTGGTCCGCGTGGATGGTCGCCGCCCAGCGCGGCGACCGACACTGTTATGCACGACTATTGGCTGAACTGGCCGAAGTGATCCGCGCGTATCTGCGCAGACGCTTTGCGACGGCGGAATTCGTCGACGACTGTGTGCAGGAGTGTCTGATCGCGGTGCATGAGGCGCGGCGGACGTATGACGGACACCGCCCTTTCAGGCCATGGTTGTTTGCCATCGTCCGGCACAAAACCATCGACATGCTGCGCAGCAGCCGCAGCTACCGCCGCGCGCTCGAGCGAGCCGGCCACGCAGCACCACACGAACCCCCTGTTGCGCGCGGCGACGCGGACGATCTGCTCGCCACGTTGGAACCCCGCCACCGCGACGCGCTCGTCTCCACAAAGCTGCTCGGGCTGAGCATGCGCGAAGCAGCAAAGCGCGCCGGGATATCGGAAGGCGCGATGAAGGTGCGTGTTCATCGAGCATTGAACGCCGCAAAAAAGCAGCTTGCCGCGGAGCAACCCTGATGCGCGACTCGCAACCGCTGATCGATTCCCTTGTCGCGGATCTGATGCCGATACGGCCGTTTAAAGCCGGTCCAATTGCACTGACTCTCTGGATCCTCGGGTGGCTCGCGACCATCGGGCTGACATTGGCCACCGGTCCGTTGCGGCCCGGCGCGTTGGCGCAGCTCACGAGCACCTCACCGCTTTCGCTGGAAATCGTGATTGGGCTGCTGGCGGGCTGGGCAATCACCCAGACTGCCATCGTGTTGGCCATCCCCGGCCGGCGCGCCACCACATGGCTTTGGTTGTCGGCCGCAACGATGATCGTGTGGATAGGCGTCTACATCGCGGCAATATTCGTTTCGACGGTCGAACCGAGCATGCTCGGCAAACGCGCGGGATGTTATCTGGAAGTGGTCGCGTTCGCGGCACCCACGCTGCTTCTCGGAGCCTGGCTAATGCGACGTGGTTACGTCGTTAGCGGCTGGGTTGCCGGCGCGGCGCTCGGAGTCGCGGCGGGCGCGTTGCCGGGTCTCATGATGCAGCTGGCGTGCATGCATGAGCCGGTTCATATACTGCTGTATCACCTGGGACCCATCGCCGGAACGGCCGCAATCGGTGCCGGCCTCGGACGCCTGGCGTTCTCCCGCGGTCGTCGGGCCACGTACGCCGCAGCCGGCTAAACACTCAAACACATCGACGGCCCCTTCTCGTTCGCTCGATCGCAGTACTTCAAGAGATACCGCGCTGTTTCAACTCCTTGGGCAGTCGATCGCTGTCGGCGCTGAGCATCGGACCACGTTGTGATGCCGGCAGTTGCCCGGCTGTATCGAGGCCGAATTTTATGCCGTCGAAGGTAATCCATTTGACGGGCACCACTTCGATGATCACACGCAGCGGTGAATCGAGGCGCGCCTCGAAGGCTTTTGCCGCATCAGAGTCGCCGCTGCGCCGGGCGAGCGCGGGGTAGAACCACGCCTTCGTTTCGCGATCCTCGTGGATGATGGCGCGGCCCTTGAGGGTCGCCGTCTTGGCCGGCCCGAGCGATGTGCCTGTGCTCGTGATGACGACGGACACCTGCGGATTGCGGCGAATGGCGGCAATCCGATGGCGATGCGCGCCCGCCGTGACCCAGACGCGACCGTCGTGCCAGACGAAGCTCATGATCACGCCTACCGGCCAATTGTCCCGCGTCGACCAGTTGAAGACGCATTCGCCGGCGGTGGTGAGCAGTTGCTCCAGCACATCGGCGGCCAGCGGATAGATCGAAACGATTTCGTGATTTTCAGCGGACATGGGTTTCTCAACAGCGTAACGGTTGGTGGAGCCTGCCAGCCTGGGTATGACCCGTCAAATTGCCGTGGCGCGCGACCGTGCGGCCCCGTTATCCGGAAATCGGCATAGACCCGCGTCTGTTCCTACTCGCGCGCGGACATAGCATCCTTTGAGTCCAAACGAAGGGAGAGAGTAGCGATGACATCAAGAGGCGCAGGTCGAGCGGAAACAGGTTTTGTGCTCATTGAGCCGGATCCGCGATCGTCTCAAGCCGCAGGACCAGCGGTCCGCCTTCAACGAATCGCGGGTGGGGACGTTGACCGTCCCTAACCGTCCACCAACGGGTAACGAGCAGCGACGCGTTCGAGGCGCGCCATCATCCGATGCATGGACGGTGCGAGCGCAGGTCGTATGCCGGGCTCAATCAGGCCCGCGGGCCCACGCAGCTCCACCGCCATTCGCCAGCGCAGCATGCAGCGCCGCTTTCCGAGCGGTGTCACGTCGTAACATTCGAGGAGTGCGGCAATCAGCCGCGTGCTCGCGGCCGTTATGCGGAAGCCGATGCGCCGCTCGGGCTGCCAGGCCCAGAACACTTCGTCGAGGCTTATACCGCCGACGATCCCCACAGTACGCGTGCTGCCCTGTATGACCGGCAACGGGCTGGTCCACGTGGCGTGACGGATCACCGGCACCCACTGACCCCACGTCGCGTTGTCTTCGAAGCACGCGAACAGTTGGGCCGGGCTCACCGCAAGCTCTCGCTCGGCCGAGGCCCGTGTCCGGGCGCTCGCCAGAAATGACTCGTCGACGAATCGGCACTCGTACATGCGCGCCTCGCAATTGGCGGGACGAGTCAACCTCGCCTGCATCCATCACCGAGAGCATAGGAAGCATAAACCACCTGTTGGTGAATCGGGCTGAGTGTTGCGCGAACGTGCAGCGAAGCCGGAGCAAACGCCAAGCATCGCAGTGCGGTGGTGCCAAATCGGGTGCTCGCCTGGCAGCTGTCGAATACGTTGCCGGGCAACAGGCGCGGCCGCAACTCCTGGAGGGAGCTTGCAAGCCATGGATGGCTGAGGGTGCCGATAGACTCCGCGCCGGCGGAGTTTTTCAGCAGCGTGTTAGGATGCGAGCGAACTCATCCAGAGAGAGAAGGCGACCGTGGCAAGAGCGTTCGGGGCATTTCCGGAACTTCGACATCCTTTTGAGACAACTCCGATTCATCCCGCGGGAAGCACGACGGTGCTGTATCAGGGCAAGACTGTCACGCTGTCTGAAACCGGCAAGGGCGATGGTTTGCTCATCAGGCCAGACGACCTCAGTCGAGTGAATGGTTTCGAGTTGAAACCAGAAGGCGCGTGCTTCAACGACATCTGCATACCGATGAATGCTGATTTGCTCGTCGAGCAAAACGGTAAACGATGGTTCGACTTGGCGGCATTCGCCGATTTGCTCGGGCAGCCTTATGTGGCTGACAAGGAATCCGCCGTATGGAGTTTTGCCGAGATCCCCGCGAAGCGCGATGGCATGATGGTCAACGCGATGGCGCCGGAATTCGAAGTCAAAGA
Source organism: uncultured Pseudomonadales bacterium (assembly GCA_964445675.1). GTDB lineage: Bacteria > Pseudomonadota > Gammaproteobacteria > Pseudomonadales > Azotimanducaceae > DATJGR01. The sequence continues at coordinate 5,623 of CAYUMA010000529.1, forward strand.
CCGGCAGGGTAAAGTCGTCAGGATGGCCGATTTCAAGGGCAAGAAGGCTTTGATCGTGACATGGTCATCTTGGTGAGGCTGCATGCTTGACGTGCCCGTGTGGCAACGTGTTTACGAAGAAATCAACGACCCCAACTTTGTCCTCATCTGCGTTGCGCAAGACACTGGCGGCGAAGCAGTGGCAGGCCCGATTTTTGATGCGGCTAATCCGACCTACGTGCAGGTGGTAGATGAAGACCACCTCATCAGCAGCGTGTTCAATTTTGTGAATGTGCCGTCGGCAGCGTGGATCGATGAGGAAGGCAAGATCGTTCGAATTGATGAGGGCACCTATTCCAAGACGCATCAATTCGGTGAGGGCGAACAAGCGATCTCGTTTGGCAACGACGTTTATTCCCCGGCAGTGAAAGACTGGGTCGCGAAGGGGGCCGACAGCGTGTACGTGCAGTCCGCGACGACGGTCACTGGAAACATCCGCGAACATGGGTTCGATCAACTGAAAGCCGATGCCGCCTTTCGGCTCGCCAATCTATTCCGCGCTCACGGCGAGAAAGACAAAGCAGAGCGGTACTGGGATTTGGCGCGGTCGCTGAATCCGGACAGCATCAACTTCATTCGCCAGAATCTCACCCTCACCGAGGAGGGATCCGGCGGCGCAACCTTTATGAAGCTGATGGGGGAATACGTGTCCCAGGGCAAGCCGTACTACCGGCCCCTGGACATCGATGTGTCATAGGGTCTGCCGGCAGAACTGTCACCCCTACCGAACGCTTTCGCGTTGAATGGGCGTCCTCACGGGCCGCCCTTGATGACGATGGTCTGACCGGTCATCCAGCACGATGCATCCGAGGCCAGGAAGACGACAGCGGGCGCAATATCCTCGGGTGTCCCAACCCGGCCCAATGGAATCTGAAAACGTTTGCCGAGACCGGGAATATCCTCCGGCTTCAACTTTAGAAACTCCATGAACACCTCAGTGGGGATCGGCCCGGGCGAGACGCCGTTGACGCGAATGTTGAACGGCGCCATTTCGCTCGCCAATGTTTGCGTCAAGCTGTTCACGCCGCTCTTGGCCACCGCATACGGACCATTGAAGGGCGATGCGTTGCCCGCTGCAGAAGACGAGATGTTGATGATCGTGCCGCCGCCGTGTTCCTTCATGATGCGAGCAGCGGCCTGTGCGCCCGACCACACCGCTTTGAGATTCAGGTTCATTTGAAAGTCCCACTGCCGCTCCGGCATGTCGAGCAATGTGCGTGGCACACGATCATCGGCACCACCGGCGTTGCTGACCCAACAACTGAGCTTGCCCATTTCCTTGAACGCGGTTTCGGCCAGCGCATTCACCTGTTCCATGTACATCACGTCCGTTGTCACGGCGAGCGCGCGGCGTCCCAACGCGCGAATCTTCGTGGCGACTGCTTCCACTTCATGCGTGCGTCGCGCGGCCACCACAACATCGGCGCCGGCCTGAGCAAGTCCCAGCGCGATACCTTCACCGATACCGCGGCCGCCGCCCGTCACCACGACGACCTGGCCATCGAGACGAAAGCGATCGAGTACCGAGCCTTGTTTTTCCTGCATCTTCGAATTCCTGATTCACGAATCGTGCTGAGTATCACGCGACTGCGCAGCGAAGGGGAAGCAGCGTCACGCTGGGTCACGAATACTTCGATTCATGGCGCCCCCTTGGTGAACTGTGGAAGCGATCTCCCGATCGCGATGGCACATGTTGCGCAATCGCGATCGGGAGATCGCTCCTACCCAGGTCCGTCAGAACTGCCCGAGCGCGACGCGACGCACGCCTTCGGTGTCGGTCGGTTGGTGGCCCACGTCCTGATTCGGCGCCGGCACTTCCTGCACGGTATTCGACAGCCGGCCGAGGCCGCTGACCTCCACCTCGACGATGTCGCCGGGTTGCATCGGCCGCGAATTGGCCGGCGTACCGGTGAGCACGATGTCGCCGGGCAAGAACGTGATGTGCCGCGACAGGTCCGCCATGATGTAGTCGATCGGGAAATTCATCTCGCTGACGGGACCTTGCTGCACACGTTTGCCGTTGATGTACGTGCGCACCGTCTGCGCGCGGATGTCGATGCCGCGCACGATCCCCGGACCGATCGGGCAAAAACCATCCTGGCCTTTTACGCGCAGCATCGAGCCCGCGTCGGTGTCGCGGAAATCCTGCGCGCCAACGTCGTTGGCCGGTGCGAATCCGGCGAGATAATCCCAGACGTCTTCGCGCGCGACATTACGCATCGGTTTGCCGACGATCGCCGCAATCTCGCCTTCGTAGTTCAGATACCTGCAGTCCGCCGGTCGGTTCAGAAAGCCGCGGTGCGCGTTCAACGCCGTCAGCGGCTTCTGGAAGTAGGTTGGCGTCACGAGCCGCGGCGCCTTGAACTCGATCCGGCGCGACTCGTAGTTCAAGTGAATGCAGATGATCTTCGTCGGATCGCATGGCGGCAGATACGCAGCCTCCGCCTCAGGCACGGTACGCCCATCAGGCAGGCGCAGCAGATCCCCATCGACGCTCACCCACGTCGGCGTGCCCTGGTGCAGGATGCGGCGCCACTCTTCGCGCGGGCCCGTCAATACCGACATGGTCTCCCCCTCACACGTTTGGATAAAAGTCGATCACGCTACGGGTTCGTTGAGGAAACGATCCACCAACCGATTTGCGCGGTCGCGGTTGCCGGCACGATGCGCCTGTTCGCGATTGCGCGCGCCCGACGCGAGATAGAAGCGTTCGTACTGCTCGCCGCGACT
>CAYUMA010000530.1:0-4473 GCA_964445675.1 uncultured Pseudomonadales bacterium
TCGACGTACTGTGCTCGCGGCACGAGGAACTGGAGACCGTGTGATCGAACCGCGCGGCTTCACTGCGCGCCGGCGGCCTTCAATCTCTCATTGACCCAATCCGCTACCTGCCCAGTCGTCGCGTCCACGTCAACGTGGCTGGTGTCCAACAGTCGAATGGCCGGCTGCGTGGCGCCGCGGTCTTTGAACCATTGATTGAATCGCGTCTGCTCCGCGATGTGAGCAGCACCGCGGGAGCCACGCCATTGGGGCCGCATCTCGAGTCTCTGTGTGAGGCAATCGTCATTGCAGGTCAGCGCGAGATATTCGATCGATGTGAAGTAGCGGCGCTCGACGCACGGTTCGATGTTGTCCGGAACCCCAAGCCCAGCGCCAAACAACACAACCGGGCGGCCGGACTGCGAAATGTTCTTGCACATCCGCAGCCACAATTCGAAGTAGTCGCGATAGTGATTCGAAGGTGTGTCGAACTCGGGCCGCCAGAGAATATCCGAGTCCAACACGACGACGTGATTCATTCGACCGACGAGCGCGTTGCATACCGCCGATTTCCCGGCGCCGCTGGCGCCGGACACAACGAGTAACGGCAGCTGCACGAAACGATGCGGAACCCCACATTCCGGACAAATAGCGAACGGGCCATTCGCATCGATGATCTTGTCAGCCCGATACGCGCCGCAATGAACACAGACATTGATCATTCGTTGGCGTCACTTTGATCCGGTGTCGCGGCCGCGTGCAACTTCTGCACAGTCGCCCAGTTCCGCATGGTGGCGGCATCTCCCACCGCGCGGGGCCAAGTCCTTCGACCATATCGCGCAGCTGCGACATCGCGATGCGTTTGGCTCGCCCCACGTTGATGCCCCGGATCAACGCGATGCATTGTGTCATGCGCGGCAGAGTCGAAACGTTGGTCAGCGCGTCGCGGTCAAGATCACCTCGTCGGCGAGATGAAGCCGCGCGTAGTGAGATCGCGGATGACTTGTCTAGCGAATTCGGGCGTGGCGCGTGCCATGTCGGTCGGCCGGATCGTCTCGGTGGTTGCGGTCCAAAGCGGGTCGTGCGTCGTATTGTCGTAGAGCGTCGCTTCGATGACCGCCACGCGGAATGTTCGAACGTCGGGTACCGAGTACCACCCCGGGCCCCAGCCTCGTGACCACGAGCCCCCTGGGCCCATTGTCGACCCCGAACGCGATCGCATCCGCGTCGAGGTCACCTGCGTGCGCGTGTCGATGCCGAGCAGTCGCACGACCAGGATCCCGCGCGCGGAGGATTTGGAAATGCCGGCCTCAAACGCCGCCTCGGTCGTGGTTGCCGGGTTTTCGATGTACTGAAAACTCGGCAGGCCCTCGACGCCAACCGCATTGAGCTCCCGCGCGAAACCCTCTTCGAAAATTCGCTGATTGCCGACGCTGTCGGCGACGCCAACGACGAGAATCCGCTCAATCGGACCGCCCTTGAACGTGTCGTCATACCAGATCGATCGCAGAGTCGTGGACTGACACCCCGTCAGCAACACTGCGAGAACTGCAACGAGAAAAAAGCTCCGGGACAAGCCTTGCATGAGCACCCCCAGCGATAGTTCGAGACAATGAGCGGTTCGCGAGTCAGGCTAGCACGAGTGGATCGGAGAAGCGGCAATTGAACGAAACAACCGACAACAACCGCGGCACTCGCATGCAGCGCGTGCTGGACGTCGTCGAACGCATCGGCAACAAGGTGCCGCATCCAGCAGTGATCTTCCTGATCCTGATTGCCGTGATCATCGTTCTTTCGCACGTGTTCTATCTGATCGGCACTGCAGTCGATTTCCAGGTGGTGAACCCGGCCACGCACGAAGTCGAGCACGCGTCGGCCGCAGTCCGCAGCCTGCTCACGGTGGACGGTCGCCGCTTCATGCTGACGTCGGTGATCCCGAATTTCCTGGGTTTCACCGCGCTCGGCGTCGTCATCGTCGCAATGGTCGGGGTCGGTCTCGCCGAAGAGGCCGGCCTCATCAAGACGCTGATCAGAAAGCTCGTCAACGTGGCGGCGCCGGGGATGCTGACGTACATCCTCGTGTTTGTCGGGATCATATCGAGCATCGCGGCCGATGCAGGCTATCTCGTGCTGATTCCGCTTGCCGCCATTGCCTACCAGAGCGTGGGACGGCACCCCTTAGCGGGGTTGGCTGCAGCGTTCGCCGCGGTCGGCGGTGCCTTCGGCGTGAACGTGTTGATCAAACCGGTTGACGGCGTGCTGACCGAAATCACCAATGATGCGATCCATCTGGTGAACCCGACGCTGTCGATCGACCTCGCGGCGAACCTGTATTTTTCAATCGTGTCCGTGATCGTGCTGACGCTGGTGATCACGCTCGTCAGCAACCGCCTGGTCGAACCGCGGCTCGGCGTCTGGCAGGGCGCGAAGCCGGCCGAAGGCGACAACGAACTGTCTGCAGCGGAACGCCGGGGCTTGAGGTTCTCGTTTTGGGGATTGATGCTGGTCGTGTTGTGTTTTGTGCTGCTCACGGCGCCTTCTGGCGCACCGCTGCGCAATCCGGAAACCGGCGCCATCATCGGCGACTCGCCGTTCATGCACAGCTTGATCGTCGTAGTGACGTCGCTGTTCTTCGGTGCGGGACTCGCTTATGGCGTCGGCGCCGGCACCATCAAGAGCTCTGGCGACGCGATCAAAGCGATCGTGAAAACGATCGGTACGCTCTCCGAGTTGATCTTCCTGCTGCTGATCATCAGCCAGTTCGTCGCGTACTTTAACTACACGAACCTCGCGACCATCGCCGCCGTCGAGTTGGGCGATTTTCTGCAACATGCGAACTTCGGCTCGGTGACGCTGCTCACCGCGTTCGTCCTGGTCGTGTTCTTCGTCGGTATTCTGATGCCGCAGATCATTCCGAAATGGGCGCTGTTCGCGCCGGTGTTCATCCCGTTGTTCATGCGCCTGGGTGTCGAACCCGACGCCGTGCTGGCCGCTTATCGCGTCGGCGATTCGCCATCCAACGTGATCAACCCGTTGATGCCGTACTTCGCATTGATCGTGACATTCGTGCGCCGCTACGACAAAAGTGCCGGCGTTGGCACCGTGATCGCATTGATGCTGCCGTATGCGGTGATTCTGCTCGCGGTATGGACCGTGCTCGTGGTCGCTTGGCACGCGCTCGGCATTCCGTTCGGTCCGGGGTGAATTCGCTCAATCGTTATTGATAAGGCGCGAATGCCTTCGCTACTTTGCCGGCGCCGTTGCGATCGCGCATGACGAGACTGAGCAGCAGCCGCGCCTTCAGCCCCGACAGATATCCCGCCGGAATCAGGCCGCGCTTGATCAGATCGATCTCGGCGCCCGGATAACCGTAGGTGTTGGTGAACACGGGGCCGGTCATCGCGCGCGACGCGAGCACGATCGGTATTCGTTTGGCTACGTCGCCAAGGATCGGCGCAACTTCCGCCAGTACGTGGCCGGCCCCCATACCTTCGATGACCGCGCCAACATAACCGAGGTCGGGCAGCGATTTGAGCAAGCGCCCGTCGTCACCCATCGACATCTTGATCAACGCAACCGGCGCCGGTGCACCGTCCTTGGCCGACCAGCACGGTGTTCGTTCGACACGCACATAAATGCGCGCCTGGCGTTCGATCATCGTCCCGAGCGGACCCACCAGCGGCGACAAAAACGCCGACGGCAGCGCCGTGTGTGACTTCTGTACGAAGCGCGCCGCGTGGATGTCGTAGTTGAGAATCGCGAGCGTGCCGAGTCCGCGCGTACGTGGCGAGGCGGCCGCGATCGCGGCCGACAGCAGGTTCGCCGGACCGTCGGCACCGGGCGCGTCGGCACCGCGCATCGCGCCGGTCACAATCACCGGATTGTCAGAGTCGACGAGCAGGTCCAACAGGAACGCCGACTCCTCGATCGTGTCGGTGCCTTGAATCACGACCGCGCCGTCGACCCCGTCGGCGAACGCTGCATTGATTGATGCTGCGACGTCGACCAGGTTCGCTGTCGTCAGCGACGGACTCGGCAGACGAAACGGCGAGCGTGCGTCGATGTCGGCGACTTCGCCCAGTTCCGGAACCGATGCAACCAACTCCGCCGCGCCCAGCTTCGGAGTGATTCCGCCAGCGGCGCTCGGCACCATCGTGATGGTGCCGCCGAGGGACAAAAACAGCAGGCGCGGCTTCTTTAGGGACATGCTCACGCTCCCGTTAGTCGTCTTCCTTTGTGGGCTTCGGCAGCGGCGGGTTCGACGGGATCTCGCCCGGTTTGTAGCTCGGCAGGCGGGTGGCCGGGAAGATCGCCAGCAGCGACAGCGCGGCCGCCAGCAGCAGGCCGATCTTGAGCGCGCGCAGCCGCGCTTCGGTGTTGATCTGAACGGCCTCTTTCACCTGCTCCGGCGACAACGTGGTGCGCTCCAGAGTTGCCAGCAAGCGATCGTTGCTGACGAAGGTGATGTTGTTGTCCAGATCGACCTGCGACGTC
>CAYUMA010000531.1:0-1717 GCA_964445675.1 uncultured Pseudomonadales bacterium
TCGGCGCCTGTTTCTGCAACCATCCGCGCGACGGTATCGGCGTCACGCAGTGCCGCGATGCGTGCGGCGCGCGGCAGCCGCATCACGCGGTACCAACTCGGGAAGCGCGCGAAAAACAGGCTCGGCCGCTCGAACGAAAAGCTGATGTCGATCGGCCGCGTCTGCACCTGTGGCCACACGCGCGCCCCGCGCGCGAACTGCTCTTCGACGCGCGCCATCGTGCGGGGCACGTTGTCGGGCGTCGCCGAGGAATCGAACAGCGGCGAGAACGTCGTCGGAATGCCGTACTTCAGCGACAGTTCGGCTAACTGGTCGATGCGCGCGATCGTCAGGTCCGTCGCGTAGAACTCCGGCACGACCTGCAGCATCCGACCGTATTCGCCGAGCACCTTCGCCAGGCCGTCGAGTTCTCCGCGATATGCGTAACGGCTCGGCACCGGGTGCAGCTTCTCGTCGACGTCGACGAAGCTCGTGCTCAACCCCACCGCCCCTGCGTCGAGGCACTCGCGCAACAGGCGCTGCATCGCCGTGATCTCGTCGGCCGTCGCGGCGCGCTGTTGTGCCGCGGCCCCCATGACCCACAGGCGGATCACGCTGTGCCCGACGAGTGGCGCCACGTTCAACGCAAGCGCCGGCGCGAGCGCATCGACATAGCCGCCGAAGCTCTCCCACGACCACTCAAACGCTTCGGTGAACGCCGCCGGGGGTAACTCTTCGATCTGCTGGAACATGCCGACCAGCGCGCGGCGATCTGCCGCTTTCAGTGGCGCCAGCGACAGCGAACAGTTGCCGGGCACGACCGTCGTCACGCCGTGTTCGAGCGCCGGGCGCGCCGCGCCGTCCCACAACAGCTGCACGTCGAAATGCGTATGCGGGTCGATGAAGCCGGGCGCGACGACACGATCCGTCGCATCGACGATCTCGCGTGCATCGACACCCAGCGCACCGATCGCCGCGATCGCGCCATCGGTGATACCCACGTCGGCGATCCGCGCGTCTGCCCCGCTGCCATCGACCACGTGGCCGCCCTTGATGATCAGATCGAACATGCAGATCCCTCCAGTATTGCGCGCCACGAATGGCCGTTGAGCTCAGTCAGTTCATTCGCGCCGCAGTTACGCATCAGCCGCAGCCCCGCCTCGGTATCGAGCATGACGTGCGCCTCACGACCGTCTGCGTACCGCAACCTCACGATCAACGTCGCGGCGCCATCGTGACCCGCGTCGACCTGCGCGCCGACGATGATCGGACCCGCAGCAGCATCGAAATTCAGCGCGGCGGCTCGACGAATACGATGTCGCTGCCGAGCAGCAGGCCCGACGGCCGGCGCAGGAAAATATGCAGATTCCAGCTCGTGATCTGCTCGAGCGCCGCAGCCCCATCCTTTTCGGGCATCACACGCGTGATCAGTTCCTGCAGGGTTTCGGCGGGTTCCGGTGTGACGAATGCGCGTTGGGGACTAAGACTCACGATGACCATCCTGCAGAGATATGCGACAAAATCAGATTGCAATGCGTTATAAATATCTCTTGGCCAGCCTTATAGGCTGGCCTATGTTGGCAGTCAACCCTTAGCGCGCGCCCGCGCGCGGGTCCATAGATTCTCGTAGAAGGAGACTTTCGATGAACGAACCGACCTATCTTCCGCTGCTGAACTCGATCGCCGTCAACGAATGCAAAGGCCAGACGCTGCTCAACGCGTGGGCCTGCACGACAAA
>CAYUMA010000532.1:0-4353 GCA_964445675.1 uncultured Pseudomonadales bacterium
GCTATCCGTTCGCGATGCTCAATTCGAACAAAGAAGCGATCACGCTGAATCTGAAGTCGGAGCGCGGCCGCGAACTGTTACGCGGCCTCGCACTCAAGGCGGACGTCGTGCTGGAGAATTTTTCTCCGGGCACGATGGATCGCCACGGTGTTGGCAGCGACGCGCTGCGTGCGATCAATCCGCGGCTGATTTATGCGGCGGGAACCGGCTTCGGCCGCACAGGGCTCCACAGCGACTATCTGGCGATGGACATCACGGTGCAGGCGATGAGCGGCGTCATGGCGATTACCGGTGATGGCACCGGGCCACCGTTGAAGGCAGGGCCCCCGTTGTGCGACTTCCTCGGTGGCATTCATTTGTACGGCGCGATCGTCACTGCGCTCTTCCAACGGGAGCGCACAGGGGCGGGGCTGGTCGTCGACGTCGCGATGCAGGACACGGTATTTCCGACGTTGGCGACGGCGCTCGGCGCGATGCATGTTCTCGGCAAACATCCGGCACGAAATGGCAATCGCCATCCGGCGTTGAGCCTGGCACCGTACAACGTGTATCGCGCGCGCGACGGACATGTCGCAATCATCTGCATCCGCGAAGGGCATTGGCGAAATCTCGTTGCAGCGATGCAGCAACCGGGGCTGCTCGACGATCCGCGCTTCGTCGACATGGCCGCTCGCGCGGCGAACATGGATGCGGTCGATGCGGCGGTCGAGAACTGGACGAGCGGCCTCGACAAAGACGCGGTGTTCCGCATCACGCAAGCGCACGACGTGATCTGCGCGCCGGTGCAGGATCTCAACGATGTGCTCGACGATCCGCATCTGCACGCGCGCGGCATGCTGACGCGGCTCACGCATCCGCAGCTCGGCGATACGGTGTTGCCCGGTACGCCGCTGCGATTCGTCGGCGTCACACCGCCGCCGTTGCGCGTCAGTCGCGAACTCGGCGCCGACAACGCAAGCGTCTATGGGGAACTACTGGGGCTGTCGAGCGAAACGATTGCGCAACTGCGCGTGCAGGACGCGATATAGAGCGCCGGTGAGCGTGGTAATCTGCCGGCTTTTCGCGGAGCGATTGATTCATGCAGTTTGATCCTGTCGACGAAGTCATTGCCGGAATCGCCGCCGGCGAAATCGTCATTGTCGTCGATGATGATGACCGGGAGAACGAAGGGGATCTGATCATGGCGGCGTCGTGCGCGACGCCCGAGAAGGTCGCGTTCATGATCCGGCATACGAGCGGCATTCTGTGCACGCCGATTCTCGATGAGGAAGCCAAACGCCTGCATCTGGATCCGATGGTCGCGCGCAACGATGCGCCGATGAGCACGGCGTTCACGGTTTCCGTCGACTATCGGCACGGATTGACGACCGGAATTTCCGCCGAGGAACGCGCAAACACAATCCAGGCGCTGGCGAATAGCAATGTCGGCGCCGGCGATTTCGTCAGGCCCGGGCACATTTTTCCACTGGTTGCGCGCACCGGCGGCGTGCTCGTGCGCTCGGGTCATACCGAGGCCGGGGTTGATCTGGCGACGCTCGCGGGATTGCCGCCGGTGGGGCTGCTCGCCGAGATCGTCAACGACGACGGCAGCGTCAAACGGTTGCCGCAGTTGCTCGAATTCGCGGCCGCGCACAAGTTGAAGATCACGTCGATCGCCGATCTGATCACGTATCGCCAACGGCGCGAGCATCTCGTCGAACGCGTGCGCGAGTTCACCGTGAAGACATCGATCGGCACGGCGCGCGCGTTCGCCTACAAAACCAAGTTCGAAGACGCGGAACACCTGGCGCTCGTGTTCGGACGCATCGACGGACAGCGCGCGGCCGCCGTGCGCATTCATCGCGAAAAACTCATCGAAGACATCTTCGGTCCACAACACGATCACCCGTCGCGTTTGCTCGAGGTCGCGCTGAAGCGGATTCACGATCTCGGCGGCGGTGTGTTCATCTACCTGCGCAGCGGCTTCGTCGGCGTGCCGCTCGACACATTGACGAATCCAATGGCGGCCACGCGCGCCGACGCGCGCCGCGCCGAGTGGCTCGAGATCGGTGTCGGTGCGCAGATATTGCGTGACCTCGGCGTCGGGAAGATTCGGATCATCGCGGGACGCGAGGTCGACTACGTCGGCGTGTCGGGGTTTGGCTTGACGCTGGAAGGGACCGAACTGCTCGGCGATTGAGGCGCGCTCGTGTGTGAGCGGTAGTGGAAGCCGCGCGCGCCGCCGCAGGGTCCGGCATAGACGATACGGATGTCGTGTGTCTTCCGGCCGCAAGCGCGACAGCAGACGCGGTCGCGGACATCGGCGACGGTGCGGCTGCCGCCGATGCGGGGAATCAGCCGGTACAAGTCCAGCCGCACCATGCGGCGGCACGCGATGCACACCGCGTACAGTTCGAAATGGGGGGCGAGGTCCGCCAGGGTCTGCATACTGGATGAATATACAGTATCGTTTCGCGAAGGGACGCTTGCGTGACCGCTGAGCTGCCGATCATCGCGATCAGCGCCGGCGATCCGGCGGGGATCGGCGGTGAGGTGCTCGCGAAGCTGCTCGCGAGCGGCGCACTCGATGGCTTGTGTCGGCCGCTCGTGATCGGCGCGCGCTGGGCGCTCGATGATGGGGCGGCGGCAGCCGGCGTCGTCGTGCCCGACGTCCCGTTCATCGATGTCGACGTGCCGCGTCCGGCCGCATTTCGATATGGTGCCGTGTCGGCGGCGTGCGGGACCGTCGCGGTACGTGCGGTCGAACGCGCGGCGCTGCTGACCGTGCACGGCGAGGCCGCGGCGATGGTGACGTGCCCGATCAACAAAGAATCCGTGCACGCGGCGGGATACGTTAACGACATCGGGCATCAGGAAATCCTCGCGCGGCTCACCGGCTCGAAGCGGACCGCGACGATGTTGATGACGCCCGGACTGCGCGTCGTGCATCTGTCGACGCACAAGTCGCTGCTCGAGGCCGCGCGCTTCGTCACGCACGCAACCGTCTTCGACAAGCTGCAGCTGATGCGCGACGCGCTCGGGCGCTGGGGCATGACGAGTCCGCGGATTGCGGTCGCGGCGCTGAATCCTCACGGCGGCGAAGGCGGTCTGCTCGGTCGCGAAGAAATCGACGCGATCGCGCCCGCGGTCGAGCGCGCACGTGCGGACGGGATCGACGTCTTGGGACCGCTGCCGGCGGACTCGGTGTTCAATCGCGCGATCGCGGGTGAGTTCGATGTCGTGCTCGCGATGTATCACGACCAGGGCCACATCGCGATCAAGGTCCACGATTTCGCCCATAGCGTGACGGCAACACTGGGCTTGCCGTTCATCCGCACCTCCGTCGATCACGGCACCGCGTTCGACATCTCCGGCCGCGGCGTCGCCGACCCGACCAGCCTGCTCGCCGCAACGCGCGCCGCGATCACACTCGCCCAAGGCCGCCTGGGCCGCGACTAACGTCTGCGGACGCAACGTCCGCAGACGGTGCCAGGCGTTGCAGAACGTGCAGATGGTGCCAGGCGTTGCATTTGTTGCAGAACGTGCAGGAGTTGGGGCGATGATCGAGCCGGATGAAGTGTGGTGGAACGCCATCCGCGATCGCGACGCGGCGTTCGACGGAGCGTTGTTTTACGGCGTCGTAACAACGGGCGTGTATTGCCGGCCAGGGTGTCCGAGTCGCCGGCCCAAGCGCGAGAACGTGCGGTTTTTTGCCGACGCGACGAGTGCGCAGCGTGCGGGACTGCGCGCGTGCAAACGCTGCCGGCCTGATGCCGCCGCCCCTGGCAACGTCGCCGCGCGCCTCGTGGTCGGCGCGTGCGATCGGCTCACGAATCAGGACCCGCTGCCGACGCCGGCGGCGTTCGCAACACTCTCGGGTTGCAGCGACCGCACGCTGCGGCGCGCGTTCAAGGACGTTCTCGGCATCACGCCGGGTCAGTACCTGCAGGCTGTGAAGACCCAGCGTCTGCGCAAGGCATTGCGCAGCGGCGAACGAATCACCGATGCGCTCTACACCGCGGGCTATGGCTCGTCGGGGCGTGCGTACGAGAACACCGCCCGCCTCGGGATGCGGCCGTCGAGCTACACCGCCGGCGGTGCCGCGATCCGCATCGAATATGCGCTGCGGGAAACCACTGCCGGCTGGTTGTTGGCCGCTGCCACCCCGAGCGGCTTGTGTTGCGTGCGATTCGGCGAGTCGCTTGAGGTGTTGCGTTCGACACTGGCCGAGGAATTTCCGGCCGCGTCACTGATCGAAGTGCCCAACGAGTGGACCGAGGCGCTGTTCGACTTCGCCGACGGCCGCGCGGATTGGCGCGTGCTGCCGCTCGACGTGCGCGGCACCGCGTTCCAGGAGAAGGTGTGGCGCGCGCT
>CAYUMA010000533.1:0-1533 GCA_964445675.1 uncultured Pseudomonadales bacterium
TGTTTTGCACAGGAGTTCGACCGTGCCGCCGCCGTGCGCATCCAGGACATCGATGAAATGGCCGCGTTGTTCGAGAGCATGCGCGACGTTCCACCCGAGAACCTCGTCAACCCGATCGCGCAGTTTCTGCGCGGTTCCGCCGAGAGTCTGCGCATCGAGCATCTGAATGCGCGGCACGCGCAAGGAATGGAGCTATTGATTGAATTGCATGCGTGGGCGGAGACGCATCGCGCCGAAGAACTCGATCTCGAAATCTGGAGCTTTTTGATTCGTCACGCGGACCGGCACGCATTTCAGTTGCCGGTGTAACGACGGTCTCGCGGCCCCTCAACTTGTGTTTTGAAGACGTGCCGCTAAACTACCTCGCTCTTTTTCCCCGGGTCGTTAGCTCAGTTGGTAGAGCAGCGGGCTTTTAACCCGTTTGTCGTGGGTTCAACCCCCACACGGCCCACCAAATTCCCCCGCGTCCTCATTGCGCTCGTCACTGCGCTCGTCACTGCGCTCGTCACTGATAGCGCGTCGGATCGGCGACGCCGGCGGCGACGAAGCCGTCGCGGCGCAATCGACATGAATCACACCGTCCACACGCGCGACCGCTCGCATCCGGTTGGTAGCACGACACGGTGAGCGAGTAGTCGATGCCCGCCGCGATTCCTTTTGCAATGATGTCGGCTTTCGACAGATCGATCAGCGGCGCGTGAATGCGCAGCTGATTGCCTTCGACGCCCGCCTTCGTCGCGAGATTCGCTACCTGCTCGAATGCGGCGATGAACTCGGGCCGGCAGTCCGGATACCCGGAATAGTCGACCGCGTTGACGCCGACGAAGATATCGAGCGCGCCGAGCACTTCGGCCCAGCCGAGCGCATAGCTCAGGAAGATCGTGTTGCGCGCCGGCACGTACGTGATCGGAATCCCGCTCGACGCGACTTCCGGCACGGCGATGCTGTGATCCGTCAGCGCGGAGCCACCGAATGCAGCCAGATCGATCGTCACGACGCGGTGTTCGACCGCGCCGAGGATGCCGGCCATACGCGCCGCCGCTTCGAGCTCGACTGCGTGACGTTGGCCGTACATGAAGGAGAGCGCATAACAGTCGAAACCAGCGGCGCGAGCGAGCGCGAGTGTCGTTGCGGAATCGAGCCCGCCCGACAACAGCACGATCGCGCGGCGGGTCATCGCCCCGGCTCGTCGCCCCAGAGCACTTTGTGCAGCTGGATCTGCATTCGAACCGGCAATCGGTCGCGCAGGATCCACTGCGCGAGTTGCACCGCAGGCAGCTGCGTGTAGCTCGGCGAGAACAGCACTTCGCCTACCCGCGCGGGCAGATCCAGCCTTTGAACCTGATCCCGCGCCCACGCATAGTCGTTGGCGTCGCAGATGACGAACTTCACCTGATCGCGTTGCGTCAGCAGTTCGATGTTCTGCCACCGATTGCGCGCCTCTTCGCCAGATCCTGGCGTCTTCAGATCAACTATCCTCACGACGCGCGGATCGACGAGTGAAATGTCGAGCGCGCCGGACGTCTCCAACGA
>CAYUMA010000534.1:0-4214 GCA_964445675.1 uncultured Pseudomonadales bacterium
ACCGGCTGTCGTCAATGCGATTCCGGGAATGGGTTTTGTGTTCACTCAGCAAGGCTTCGCCGCGCGGGTCATCCGCAGCCTCGTGAATCTGTTGTACCGGATCGCGTTGAGTCATGACAACATGCGATTCATTTTTCAGAACCGAGAAGACTTGCAGAGTTTTGTCTCCCACACGGTGATACCGGAACAGTTGACGTATCTGATCCGAGGTTCCGGTGTCGACCTCAACGAATTCCCGTTCATACCCGAACCGAATGCACCGGTGTCTTTCGTACTGGTCGCGCGGATGCTTAGCGATAAAGGCGTGCGTGAGTTCGTGGACGCGGCGCGCGAGGTGGGGCGGATGCGCCCCGGATGGCGGTTCGTGCTCGTCGGCGGTGTCGACCCCGGCAACCCGTCCTCGTTGACCGAGGCCGAACTCGAATCGTGGGACGCGGAAGGCGTCGTCGAATGGCTGGGACACCGCACTGACGTGCGCGAAGTCCTCGGTCAATCCCATGTGGTGTGCCTGCCGTCGTATCGCGAAGGGCTGCCGAAATCGCTGCTCGAAGCATCCGGTATCGGCCGCCCGATGATCGCGTCGAACGTTCCTGGCTGTCGCGAAGTCGTGCGCGACGGAATCACCGGCGTGCTGGTCGAACCGCGCGACGCGCGTGCGCTTGCCGGCGCGATGTTGCGACTGGGCGATGATCCGCAGCTGCGTCGTCGCATGGGCCTCGCGGCGCGCGAGCGGGCCGTCGCGCTGTATTCGATCGAAGACGTCGTACACGATACGTTTCTGATCTATGACGAGCTTTTGCGGGGATGACGCGGGCACTGGTAACCGGCGCCGGTGGCTTCATAGGTCGCGCGTTGTGCGACGAACTCGCTCGGCGCGATTGGCAAATCAGGGCGGTCGGCCGTGGCGAACCGACGTCGGAGGATCGCAGTGTGATTTTCTGCGAGGACCTAGCGGTCGTCCCCCCGGAGCATCTGGATGATTGGCTCGACGGTGTCGACGTCGTCTTCCACCTCGCGGGACGCGCGCATCGCAACGACCGGGGGCCGGAACTCGAGCGCTACCAACGCTACCGTCACGACAACGTCGCGACCACGCGGTCGCTGTTTGCGGCCGCGCAGCGAAACTCGGTTGATCGATTCATCTTCGTCAGCAGCATCAAGGTGCTCGGTGATGTGAGCTTCGTGCCGCTGCGCCCGGCGGATGATCCTGATCCGCAGGATGTCTACGCGCAGACCAAACTCGAAGCGGAGCGCTGTCTCGAGGATGCGCTGCATCGCGGTCGAACGTGCGTCACGATCGTGCGTCCGCCGCTCGTCTACGGGCCCGGCGTCAAAGGCAACTTCGCGGCGCTCTTGGCGACGGTCGCACGCGGCTGGCCGCTGCCGCTCGGTCGCGCCGACGCGCCGCGCAGTCTGCTCGCGCGCGCAAATCTGGTTGATCTCTTGATCGCCGCTCAACGCGACTGCGCGCAGTGGCGCGTGCTGCACGCGCGCGACGACGGCGACGGTTCGGTGCGCGACCTCGTGGCGACGATCGCGCGCGCCTTTGGCAAGGGTCCGCGATTGATCCCGGTGCCGCGCATCGTGATGCGTGCGGCGGCCGCAATGACCGGACGCGAGGCGCTCTACGAGCGGCTGTTCGAACCGCTCGTGGTCGACGACGACGAGACCCGCCGGGCGCTCGACTGGATGCCGCCACAGTCGCGCGGTTGCGCGATCGAGGAGGTCAGCCGCTGGTGGCAAGCGCAACGCTGATCATTTTCGTCGGTGCCGCCGCCGTCGCACTCGCCGTCACCGCACTCATGATTGCGCTCACGCGACGCTCATCGATACTCGCGATTCCGAATGCGCGCAGCTCGCATGACGTCCCAACGCCGACATTAGGGGGCGTCGCGATTGCGCTGCCGGTGCTCGCGTGGACTGCAAGTCGCGTCGGCCAGGACCCGCTGGTCTGGGCAGTGCTCGGCGGCGGTGGCGTGTTGGCGGCACTGGGACTCGCCGACGACTTGCGCGATCTGAAAGCGGGCGTACGACTGCCGATCCAATGTGCCGCCGCGGCGCTCGCATTGTGGGTGTTACCGACGGCGGTGCCGCTGTTGCTCGCGCCGTTTTCGATCGACGCACGCTGGTTCATCGTCTTATTCGACTTCCTGCTCGTCCTGTGGATGGTGAACCTCTACAACTTCATGGACGGCATCGACGGCATCGCGGCGTGCCAGTGCATCATGTACTGCGCCGGCGTGCTGCTGCTCGGCCGCGCTGATGCGGTCACCGACGAGTTGTTGTGGCTGTTGCTCGGGGCAGCTGCGGGGTTCTTGTGGTTCAACCGACCACCAGCGCGCATCTTCATGGGTGACGTCGGCAGCGGGTTGCTTGGGTTTCTGCTCGGCGTTATCACGCTCACACTGGATGCGCGTCGGCAGATGCCGTTGATCGCGTCGCTGATACTGCTCGCCGGATTCTGGTTTGACGCCACTTATACGCTCTGTGTCAGAATCGCGACGGGGCAACAATTCACGTCGGCGCACCGCAGCCACCTGTATCAGAAGTGCGCGCAACGGCTCGGTCATAGACGGACCACGACGATGTTCACGGTATTCGCTGTCGTCTGGTTACTGCCGCTCGCGTGGCTGGTGCTGCGCGTGCCGAGTTTCAGTCTTGCGTGGCTGGTGCTCGCGATCGCACCGCTGTTGATTGCAAGCGTGCGGCTGCGCGCCGGTTATCCCGAGGAGGCCCGCGCGTAATGCGGTCGGGCGTTCCACAACGGCTGATCACGCTCGTCGAGCAACTGTCGCGGCGCAAAAAACAACTGATCGCGCTCGTAACCGATTCGGTGATGCTGCCGGTTGCGTTGTGGTCGGCGCTCGCGTTGCGTTTGGGTGAGATCGCACCGGCCGTCAGCCAATTCTGGCCGGCGTTTGTCGCGAGCGCCCTCGTGTGTGTACCGGTATTCGTCAAGTTGGGGTTGTATCGCCAGGTCGTGCGCTACATGGGCAACCACGCGATGCTGGCGGTGCTCAAAGGTGTGACGATCACGGCTTTTGCGATCAGCGCAGTCGCCTACATGGTGCCGCTGCCCGGCTTCCCGCGTTCCGTGCCGATCATCTTCTGGCTGATCTCGCTGGCGTACGTCGGCGGTACGCGATTCGCGGTACGCAGCTACTTCAACTGGCTCACGCAGCGGTTTCGCGCGAAGGCACCGGTCGTGATCTACGGGGCGGGTCAAAGCGGGGTTGAACTTGCGCGGACGCTGCTGCAGCAAGGCGATCACGTCCCGATTGCGTTCCTCGATGACGATCCGTTGCTGCAACGGCGCACGATCAACGGTGTTTACGTATACCCGCCGCAGTCGTTGCCGGCGTTGCTGCTCGACACGCAGGCCCGAGAGGTCCTTGTCGCGGTGCCTTCAACTGCGGCCGCCGAACGCAAGCGGATCATCGAGTTTCTCGAGCCGTTCGCGGTTCACGTACGCCTGATACCCGATCTCGCAGACCTCGTCGCGGGCCAAACGGTCGCGAACACGCGTGATGTCGCGGTCGAAGATCTGCTTGGCCGCGACACCGTCGCGCCGCTGCCGCACTTGCTGTACGCGTGTGTGCGCGGGCACGCCGTGCTCGTCACGGGCGCCGGCGGATCGATTGGTTCGGAGCTGTGTCGCCAGATCGTACTCGGCGGGCCGCGCCTGCTCGTGCTGCTGGATCAGAACGAATACGGCCTGTACGAAATCCATCGCGAGTTGCACCAGGTCATCGCGCAGCAGGCGCTCGAAGTGCCGACGATTGCGGTGCTCGGGTCGGTGACCGATGCAGCGCTGTTACGGCGAACCTTCGCGAGTTATCAGATCGACTCCGTTTATCACGCGGCTGCGTACAAACACGTCGGCCTCGTCGAGCGCAATGTGATTCAGGGACTTAAGAACAACACGTTCGGCACGTTGTACGCCGCGGAAGCGGCGCTTGAGGCGGGTGTTGCGAATTTTATTCTGATTTCGACCGACAAAGCGGTACGCACCGCCAACGTGATGGGTGCGTCGAAGCGCCTCGCGGAGATGATCCTGCAGGCGCTGCAGGCGCACGCGACGGGTACACGATTCTCGATGGTGCGCTTCGGCAACGTGCTCGGATCTTCGGGCTCGGTGGTGCCGTTGTTCCTCGAACAGATCGAGCGCGGCGGCCCCGTCACCGTTACCCACCCCGACGTCACGCGGTTTTTCA
>CAYUMA010000535.1:0-2826 GCA_964445675.1 uncultured Pseudomonadales bacterium
GCGGCAAGCGGCTCGTGCAACAAGTCGACGGCTACCGGCACATCATCAAGCGCGGCGTGCCGACCTTCGCCGACGGCGTACACACGGGAGCGTTGCCGGGCAAACTCGTGCGCGGCTAGGGATCCGACTGTCGATCTCGGGCTTCGTGTTCTGGGGATCGCGAGGATTTCGTTAGCGCCGCCATTTGGAGTGTGCGATGAAGCTCGAGATCAACGGCAAGGGGTATGAGATCGAGGCACTGCCCGAGATGCCGCTGCTGTGGGCGATTCGCGATGTCATTGGGCTGACCGGGACGAAGTATGGGTGCGGGGCTGGGCTGTGCGGCGCCTGCACCGTGCACGTCGACGGACACCCCGTGCGTGCGTGCGTGGTGCCGGTAAACGCGGTTGCCAACAAAAGGATCACAACGATCGAAGGGATCGGCGCCACCGCTCTCGGCAAGAAGGTACAGGCCGCGTGGATTGTTGAGGACGCGCCGCAGTGTGGCTACTGCCAATCGGGTCAGGTGATGTCCGCCGTAGCGCTCCTCGCATCGAAGCCAGCGCCCAGCGACGATGACATCAATGCGGCGATGAACGGTGTGCTGTGCCGCTGCGGCGCTTATGACCGCATGCGTAAGGCTATTCACCGCGCCGCTGGAGCATGAAGTGGGGAGGTCATCGCGTCGCGACTTCATCAAAACAACCAGCCTTGCCGGCGCGGGTCTCGTTGTCGGCTTCGCCGCGCCTGCGCGCGTGTTCGGTGCGGCGCCGGTCATCGACGCCGGGATCGTCGGTGCTGATGTCAACGCGTTCGTCCGCGTTGGTCTCGACGGTGCGGTCACGCTGATCATCGGAAAGTCGGAGATGGGCCAGGGTGTCTACACGGGCTACGCTCAGTTGATCGGCGAGGAACTCGAAGTTGACTGGGACGCTGTGCGCGTGGAAGCAGCGCCGGTCGCGGCGGTCTACAACAGCGCCGGCGCTGAATCTCAGTACACCGGGAGCAGCGACAGCGTCCTCACTGGATTCACTGCAATGCGCGAGGCCGGTGCCACTGCGCGTTCGCTGCTCATCGCAGCGGCTGCCGAGGTGTTACATGTCGCGGCCGCGGAACTCGTGGCCGAGCGTGGCACCGTCGTGCATCGAGCGAGCGGTCGACGCCTTGGTTACGGCGCTCTCGCGGCACGCGCGGCGAAGCTACCAGCTCCGACATCGGTGACACTCAAACAGCCATCGGAGTGGCGCCTGATCGGACAGCCATTGCCTCGAATCGATTCTCGAGAGAAGACCAACGGGCTGGCGATGTTCGGTGCAGATGTGCGTCTGCCTGACCTGCATTACGCAATGATTGCGCGAGCGCCGAGCTTTGGCGGAACTGTCGCCTCTTTCGACGCAACGCTCGCTAAAGCTATCCCGGACGTTGTCGCAGTTGTGCCGGTGCCGACAGGTGTTGCCGTAATTGCGAATAACACCTGGGCGGCACAACGCGGGCGAGATGCGCTCAAGATTGACTGGCGCGCAGGACCAGCCGCTGGATTCTCAACGAGTGCGCTCGCGGAAGCCTACGCGGCACTTGCCGCAACGCCCGGCCACGTTGTGCTTGCTGTCGGTGACATCCATTCGGGAAGCGCCGGCGCGACGAAGCGGCTGGTGGCTGATTTTGCGACACCGTACCTTGCACACGCGGCAATGGAGCCGCTGAACTGCACGGTCGCTCTATCCTCAGATGCATGCCACGTACACACGGGCACTCAATCGCAAACCGCGGACCGTCAGGCCGCCGCAGAGGTGGCAGGGCTGCGACCAGAGCAGGTACACATTCACACGATGTACCTGGGTGGCGGCTTCGGACGCCGAGCCCACCCCACTTCAGACTTTGTCCGCGAAGCGGTGGCCGTCGCGAAGGGATTTGGGAAACCGGTGATGACGGTCTGGTCACGGGAAGACGACATGCGAGGCGGCTCCTACCGACCGCAAGCCCACAACAGACTGACTGCGACTCTCGGCAGCGACGGAAGACCGACGAGCTGGGTGCATACGCAGGTGGTTCAACCGATATACGTGGGGACAGACCTCGAAGCGACGTCCGTTGACGCAAAGACCGGAATCGATTCGTCGACCCACGACGGCGCCTCCCATGTTCCGTACGCGATTCCCAACATACGCGTTGAGGTGCATCAGCAGATCGCGCCGGTGCCCGTGCTCTGGCTGCGTTCCGTGGGTCACAGCGCCACTGCGTTCGCGATTGAGAGCTTCGTAGATGAATGCGCGCATGCCGCAGGGAGTGATCCGCTCGAGTACCGGCTTTCGCTGCTGAGCAACAAGCCGCGGCACGTCGCCACGTTGCAGCTCGCAGCCGGGAAGGCCGGCTGGGGTACGCAGTTACCGACCGGCCATGCTCGGGGGATCGCGGTCCATCAGATGACCGGCGCGACGACTGTGGCGGAGGTGGCAGAAGTTTCGCTTGTCGATGGTCGACCGCGCGTGCACCGCGTGGTTGTGGCAATCGACTGCGGCTTGGCAGTGAATCCGCGATTGATCGCACAACAGGTCGAAAGCGCCGTCGTATTTGGCCTTTCGGGAACACTTTTTGGAGAGATTACGCTCGTGGATGGCCGCGTCGTACAGGCGAACTACGATAGCTATGAGATCGTTCGCTTCGCAGATTCTCCTGTCGTCGAGGTGTACATCGTGCCGTCGAAGGAGCCGCCGTCCGGCGTTGGCCAGGAGGCTGTGCCGCCGATTGCACCTGCTGTCGCCAACGCACTCTTCGCGCTCACCGGCATACGCGCTCGCAGCCTGCCCCTTCGGCACACAACGTTCACGTAGCCGGCGTCCGCCTCGA
>CAYUMA010000536.1:0-3700 GCA_964445675.1 uncultured Pseudomonadales bacterium
GTATCTCGAACGGGGCAAACCAGTTGTCCGGTGCGATCGCGATCAGCGGAATGAAGAGCGACCAGAACGAATACCAGCCGATTGCCGCCATCGTCGCGCGATGCTTGCCGATGCGACGCGAGAGTTTCATCCACAGCGGCAGCGCGGCCACCTGGCAAACGAAATACGGGAAGAGGTACAAGCCAAAGAGCTGTCCGGCGAGCAGCACGTGCGTCACGAAGAAGAGGCTCAACGAATTCGTCATCTGCGTGCCGATGGCCGATACGGCGAAGATCGTCACCAACATCAGGTAGGGACGGTTCGAGCGCACGAGGCGCAGCATCTCGCGCGTCGTCAGCGTTTCCTTGCGCCGTTCGACCGGCGGATATTCGGGCACCGCGACGACCGCAAAGATCGTCAGCGGCAGCATCAGGATCAGCATGCCGACCATCAGGAACCACACCGCGTCGAGCGGTGTTGTATAGCCGAATAACAGGATCACAGCCGGCGTAAAAGCGGCGAGCAGCGAGCCGCTGACGGCGAACTGCTCGCGCCAACCGAACACGCGCGAGCGTTCGTTGTAGTTGAAGGCGAGTTCCGCGCCCCAGGCGCCGTAAGGAATGTTCTTGATGGTCGAGCCCAGGTACACCATGAAGAGCGCAGCACCGAGCCAGAGGTAGCCGCTGTCGAACGTCATCCGCACCCACGTCACCTGCGAGAACTCGAAGGGCGGAAAGAAGAGAAACCACGCGGCGGCCACGTAGAGCGGCGTGCCGAGCAGCACGAACGGCTTGCGGCGGCCGAAGCGTGTGCGCACGCGATCGGACCAGACGCCGATGATCGGGTCGGTGATCACGTCGGTGATCCGAATCAACATGAGGATGAGGCCGACGGCCGCGAGCGACAGGCCGAAGTGGCCCGCATAAATCTGCGGCAGGTACAGTCCGAGCGGGATGCCCGCGAGCGCGAGCGGCAATGCGGGTGAGCCGTAGGCGGCGAGTTGCCAGCGCGTCAACGGCTGGCGGTCGAGCGCGTAGTCCGCGGCCGATTTCGCGTCGGTGGATGGGTGGCTCACATCAATCCGCCTTCCAATACTCTGCACGGACAATAGCGACATGGTGCCGCAACGGGCAAGCGAGCTGATCGTTGCGTGCCGTGTGCCACCTCCAGCTCGCGCGGGTTGAATCAGTCCGCGTGGACGCCGACCCGGCGCGCGCCGGCGCGCACGAGTTCGCGCACGAGCACGATGCCGTCGGACGCGTGGTCGGGGTGGCGGGTAAGCCGCGCTTCGAACTCGGCGGCGAAGCGCACGTACTGTTCGCGGTCGACGCGGTCCATCAGATTCGCGAGCGTCACCGGCAACTGCGGCGACGCGCGATACCACGGCATTTCATTCCCGCGCACGAGAATGTCTTCGATCATCGCCAGCGTAATGATGATGTCGTTGTCCACCGACAACGAACGCCACGGCTCCTCGTCGAGAAATTCGCTCAGATGCAGCCGCGTTTGCACGTCGAGCGGGTCGCAGCCGCCGATACGAATGCCGCCGGCGAGGTCGACCATGATGCAGAAGTCGACCATGTCTTCTTCGGCCAGCGCTGCCAGTGCTGCGGCGGCGCCCTCTGTCAGCCCGCCGCCCAATAAGAAGCTGACCTGCGAACGCACTTCGGCTGCGCGCGCCGCAAATTCCTCGGCGAGTGCGTGGTCTTCGATCGCGAGCAGCTTCGCCTCGCGCCACTTCAGAATCTCCAGATCGTCCACGGCAGTGTCCTTGCGTTGTGTGCGTGGGAAATGTTTGCACCGCGCACGGGAGCTGTACAACACTCCGCGCTCAATTTACGGGAGATTTAAGCATGACGAAGGTGACGGTATCCGAAGACATCAAGGGCAAGGCCGCGGACGTCTGGAAGATCATGAGCGACTTTGGCGGCATCAAAGTCGGCGGCCCGATCACGTCGTTCGAGGTCGTGGGTAACGGCGTCGGCATGGTGCGCACGATCGGCATGGGGGGCGGCACGGTCGTCGAACGGCTCGACAAGCACGATGCGCGCGCGATGACGTACGCGTACGCGATCACCAACGAAGACAGTCCGCTGCCGGTCAGCGGTTACCAGTCGACGGTGAAGATCACCGACAAAGGTGACGGCAGCTGCAACGTGAACTGGTCTGCGGTCTTCACGCCCAAGGGCGCGCCGGAGGCGGATGCGATCAAGGCTGTCGAGGGAATCTATAAAGGCGGTATCGCGCGCGCCCGCAAGGCTGTGGGGGGCTGATCCGCGAGACGATCGCGATCTGGAGATCGCTCCTACATCTTGAACCCACGCGGCGGTCGCGCCCCGCCCGCTACATCTTGTGGGAGCGGTCTATTGTGGGAGGAACTCCCCTCCAGACCGTGATGGGCCCCGCAAGGCACGCTGCGCTCAACTCACCCCGCGGTCGCGCCCCGCCCAGAACGGTGCGCGCAGCTCCCGCTTCAGCACTTTGCCGGGGCCGGATTTCGGTAACGGCTCGGCGCGCAGGTCGATCGCCTTCGGCACCTTGTAGCCGGCGATGTGCGCTCGACAGAAACGAATGATTTCGTTCGTATCGACGTCGTTCACGCCCGCGCGCGGGACGACGACGGCGTGCACGACTTCGCCCCATTTCTCGTCGGGTATACCGAAGACGGCCGCCTCGAGCACCGCGGGATGGCGGTACAACACTTCCTCCACTTCGGTGCAGTACACGTTCTCGCCGCCGCTGACGATCATGTCTTTGCTGCGATCGACGAGGAACAGGTATCCCGCGTCGTCCATGTAACCGAGGTCGCCGGTCCAGTACGCGCCGTCCTTCAGCACACTCGCGGTCGCTTCGGGTTTGTTCCAGTAGCCGCGCATCACGTTCGGACCGCGCACGACGACTTCTCCGACTTGTCCGCGCGCCACTTCTCGGTCGTTAGCGTCGCGCACGCGGACATCGCAGCCCGGCACCGGACGACCACACGACTTCGCGCGCGCGTGATCGATGAAGTTCTGTTCGCCGATTTGCGCCGTCGCCAGCGGCGACAGTTCGGTAGCGCCGTAAAGCTCGATCATCTCGGCGTGCGGGAACGCGGTGTGGGTGCGACGCAGCACTTCGGTCGCGATCGGCGAGCCGCCGTGGGCGATTGCGCGCAGGCTGCCGATCTCACGCGGGCGCGCGAGCTGTTCTTCCGCGATCGCGGCGAGCATCGTCGGCACGGCCATCGTGACAGTGATGCCGTGGCGCTCGATCAGTTCCAGCGCGCGCACCGGATTGAACGTGTCGAGCGGGATCTGCGTGCCGCCGGTCCAGATACTCGCGAGCACGCCGTTCGAGCCGGCGGCGTGGAACAGCGGCGCCATCACCAACGCGCGATCGGCGTCACTCTGCGGCACGGTGAGCAGCCAGTGGTACGTGTTCGCGATCAGATTGCGGTGGCTCAGCATCACGCCTTTCGATGCGCCCGTCGTGCCGCCGGTATAGAAGAGGCCCGCGAGGTCGTCTTCGGTGACGCCGTCGCCGAGCGGCCACGCGCGGGCGGATGCGAGCAACGCTTCGTAGCCATCGGGCAGCGCGACGACGTGCGCCACGAGGTCCGCGAACGGCGTGGGGTCGCGGTCGGTCAGCAACACCTTCGCCCCCGAGTCCTGCAGTGCGTAGCGCACTTCGGGGTCCGCGTGCCGCGTGTTCAACGGCACGATCACGAGGCCGCCGGCCGGAA
>CAYUMA010000537.1:0-2809 GCA_964445675.1 uncultured Pseudomonadales bacterium
GATGCCTGCGTAACTCACTTATCCGACTCGGCACCAACGATTGACGACAGGGGCGCGCAGCATCACGTCCGCGGGCGCCCAGCGCGCTGGCGAAGCTCGATGAGTTGGGCTTTCGTCAGCTGCGGTAGCGCGTCGGTGATCGTGTACCAGGCGCTTTTGCGGTCGACAAAGATGTGTTTGTCGGGCCGCACCTGCGGGTCCTCTTCGGCGGAATCGTCGAGCAGCCCCGCCGGAATTTCGAACCAGTCTGCGCCGGGCGGCGGATCCGGTACCGGCGAGCCGCAACGACCGCAGAACGAGACGCGATAGGCGGGTGGCGCCTCGATGATCGGGGCTTCGTAGCGCTGGATCAATTCCTGCCCGCAGACGAACCGGAAATCGTCCGCGCGAACGCCGAGGCCGGCCATGAACGCGGAGCCCGATACCTTGCGACAGCGCGCCGCAGCCCAGCAGTTCGCGTCCGTCCGTGGCGGTCCAGAACGTGATCGACGGGACGCACAACGCATCGATGTCGAGCGCGCGTACGCTCTCCGGCGGAGAATGCAGTGCCATGTCGTCGAGGTGCTCGCGTAGCAGGCGCGCCACCGGGTCCCGTCTCGGGTCGTCTACTCGAATCTGCACTCGGGTCGCCTCCACGCGATCGCAGTCGTGCATTATAGGAACGCTTGCGGTGCGGCGTGGCGCGGAACTTGAGGCATGAGTAATGGCGATGGGCAGTGATCGGACGCTCAAGGGCACATGCCTGTGCGGTGGCGTGCAGTTTGAAATCGAGCGCGCGACGGGGCCGTTCGAACTGTGTCATTGCGCGCGCTGTCGCAAGGTATCGGGCTCCGCGTTCATGGCCGGTCTCGGCGTTCGCGCAGAAGATTTCCGCTTCCTGTGCGGTGAGGAATTGATCAAAACCTACGAAGCCCCGGTCCTCGAGGCGCCCCCCGCCTATCGTGTCTCGTTCTGCGGTCGTTGCGGCTCGCCGGTGCCGGATCCGCCGCCCGGTGCAGAGTGGTTCGAAATTCCGGCGGGCCTGCTCGACGATTCCGCCGAAGAGGACCCGCAGGTGCGGCCCGACAAACACATCTTTGTCGACCGCAAGAGCGCCTGGTACGCGATCACCGACGCACTCCCGCAGCTGACGAAAGCCCGACTCATCGAGCTTCGACAGCGCGCTCGGCGCCCGCGGACGTGATGCTGCGCGCCCCTGTCGTCAATCGTTGGTGCCGAGTCGGATAAGTGAGTTACGCAGGCATCACGGTAAACGACCCCAACCCGCTCAAGCGCTGGCTGCAGCGCCGCCGGCTGACGGATGCGCTGGTCACGATCAAGGGTCCACGGCACACACCGCTGCGTGTTCTCGATATTGGCGCCGGCGATGGCGAGCTCGTTCTGCAGATGGTCCGGGTCGCATCGGTCGAACCGGTGATCTACGAACCCACGCCGTCGCTGATGGCGCAGGCGCGAGAAAAACTGGCGGGCTTGGATGGCGTCGTATTCACGGATACCCTCGATTCACTGACGTCGGGGTCATTCGACTACGTGTTCTGTCTCGAGGTGTTCGAGCATCTGCCGCAGAAGGAAACCGTGGAAACCATCACGCAGATCGATCGCTTGTTGAAGCCCGGCGGCCACGCGGTGATCGGCGTGCCGCACGAACTGTTCTTGCCTGCATTGGTGAAAGGGCTCTTTCGGGCGACACGCCGCTACGGTGACTACGACGCGAGTCCGCGCAACGTGCTGCTGGCCGTGCTCGGACGTCCGCCGCACCAGCGACCCATCGGTGAGATCGCGCCGGGGTTGCCCTATCACTTTTATCATCTCGGGTTCGATTATCGTGTGCTCACGCGATTCCTGAAGCGGCGCCTTTCGTTGCGGCGGAGATGGTTCAGTCCGTTTCCGGTGCTCGGAGCAATCCTCAATTCGGAAGTGTATTTCATGTTCACCAAGCCTCTTTCCACCAAGCCTCGAGGAACCGGCGCGGCCAAAAAGGGTCGCGCACTGGAGTAAGGGATGCGTGTCGCAGTTGCTGTGATCGTCGGCTATCTGGTGTGGAGCGTGCTGTGGCTCGGCGGCAACACGCTGTTGTTTGATGAAGCCGCGCAGGTGGTGGCTGCGGGGAAAACGTTCTCCGACGCGGGTGGGCTCTCCGGACTGATTGCGTTGAGCATGGTGTGCTCGCTGGCCGCCGGTGCCAGTGCGGCCGCGCTCGCGAAAAAACGCCATCGTCCGGCGGTGCTCGTGATGTCAGGCTTGTTGCTCGCGACGGGTGCGGCCGTGCAGTACGACATCGGGGCGCTGATGCCCATCTGGTACCACCTGACGTTCCTGGCTCTGATCGTCCCGGTCTGCGTCGTGGGCGGTGCGATCATCACACGATGAAGGCGGTCGTTCTCGTCATTGTCGGCGTCGCAGTCGTTGCCGTGATCGCGGCGTTCTACATGGGCGCGTTTGAACGCGTTGCGATCACCGAGGAAGATCGTGGCCCGTTCACACACGTCTATCGGGACATGGCGGCCGGGGAGATGAGTAAAGTCGGTGAAATTACGACGGCGCTGAATACGGTGCTCGAGTCCCGCGGGATCGCAGCGCGCAAGCCGCTCGACGTGTTTTTCCCCGATGGTCGTGGCGAGATCGGTTTCTCGGTCGAGGGCGTGTCGGGCGATCAGCTCGGCGCGCTGAGGGACGCAGCGAGCGTCAAGGTGATCGGCGCGCAACGCTACCTCGTGACGCACTTCCCGTGGCGCAATCGACTGTCGTTCCTGGTTGGATTCATGAAAGTCGATCCGGCACTTGCGCGCTACCGCGACGCGCACGGCTA
>CAYUMA010000538.1:0-6543 GCA_964445675.1 uncultured Pseudomonadales bacterium
CTGTCCGGAACCCAACGTTTGCTGTTATCCGGTATTACGATCGGCATGGCGGGAAATTACAGGACTTTCGAGAAAGTGCCTCTTTAATCGCTACGCGGACTTGTGACTCAATGCGAGTCGCAGCCCCGCGGGAACGCACGCTGCATACGATCGGACCGACCCGGAGACTGTGAAGTGAACATTGCGCCCATCAAGACGAAGGCGGACTATCAAGACGCACTTGCCCGCATTGAGAATCTCATGTCGGCGAGGCTCGGTACGAACACAGGAGATGAACTCGACGTACTCGCAACACTGGTTGAGGCCTACGAGCAAAAGCACTTTCCAATCGCGACGGCCGATGCCGTCGAAGCCATACTGTTTCGCATGGAACAGCAGGGGCTGAAGCGCGAAGACCTCGAGCGGTTCATCGGCTCGCGGCGTCGCGTCTCTGAAGTCCTCAATCGGAAACGTAGCCTATCGATCGATATGATCCGACGGCTTCACAGCGGATTGCAGATTCCGCTCGAGGTCCTGGTTGGGGACATCCGGGCTCGAGGCGACACCCGCCTGGCGTGAGGCGGTGATCAAAGGTCGATCGCGGATATCCCAGCGCCCCTATCCGCCATGCGAAAACAGCATCTCGGGCAGGTTCGCCCGCTCACGCGCGTGTTCGATCGTCAAGCTGACGAGGTTGCCGTGTGCGTCGAGCTCAAGATAAACGTCTTCGTTGAGTTCCTGCGTTTCCTCCACAGGTGCATCGGTCAGTTCGACCACCGCTGTGTCGGTGTCCTTGAAGTAAGTAACCTTCATCTCGGAAATCCTCGATCGAAGAACGCGTTGTGCACGGTGAGGCCGTCCGCAAGTAGCACGACTCTAAGGAATCTCCGTTCCGAGTCAATGTACGTCCAACGTCGAATTCGACCATCCGCCTGGATCGCTTCACGAACTGGACGACGAATTGCCGCCTCGATCCATGCGTCCTGGATGCTCAATCGATCCGACCGCTGCCGTCGATATCTAAAATACTCTGTGGTTTTGTACACGTCGCGCGCACATCCGACTTAGGCAGAAGAATGAGCTCGTTCGAGCTTCTCGACTCGCGGACCTCGACGCGGTCTGTTGTGCGAAGAATCAGTGGGCGCGTTCTTTTCCCTATCCAACCCAGACTGACTAAGGTGTATGCCGTAGCACGAGGAGACCAACATGTCCGGCGATACCCTCACCAATCTCACCACCCAGGTACGCCAGTTCGCCGATGGGCGCGACTGGCAGCAGTTTCATTCGCCGAAGAATCTGGCGTCGGCGTTGATTGTCGAGGCGGCGGAGCTGCTCGAGCACTTCCAGTGGTTGACCGGGACAGAAAGCGAGTCGCTCGACGCAACGAAGCGCGCGGAAATCGAACTCGAAATGGCGGACGTGCTGATCTATCTCGTACGACTGGCGGATCGGCTGGACGTCGATCTCATCGACGCGACCGCGAAGAAGCTCGCAATCAACGCGCAGAAGTATCCGGTCGCGCGTTCGAAGGGAAGCAATAGGAAGTACACGGAGCCTTGACGCTGCGCTTGCCTACAACCGATGTGCCAACGTTTCGTCGATGAGTTGCTGCAACCAGCTCATGAACGGCGTGCCGCCGGTGCCGCGCGGATCATCGACGCGTTCCGCGATGTACTGCCGCGCCCAGCCATGATGCACGCCGCGGAACTCCGCGATCGCTTCCATCGCGGCGTTGAACGCGCCAGGTTCCGCCAACGGCCGCGGATCCGGCGCGCGGTCGAGGCGTTCGAGCAACTGCCGGTGGCTCAACGGCATGTAGGTGCGCATGTCCGCGACATGACGCGTCAACGCGCTCGGCTCGTGCGGAATCTTGAAGAACGCGACCAGCGCAGGAATCACCGTGCTTTGCGCGCCGGTTTCGCCGCGATGATTCACCGCCGGATGCGCAACACCTTCGTACTGCACGTTTTCGAAGAAGCGGATGTACGGGCGGAACTCCTTGAAATAGAGCGCTGGCGACATCCGTTCCGGAATCCGTCGCAGCACCGCGGCCATCGCGTGCACATTCTGCGTGATCGTGCGGATGGCCGTGTTCACGCACCGCTGATCCGTCCAGCCGCTGCCTTCGAGCGCCAGAATCGCGGCCAACGAACGCGCCGCGAGCGCTTCGATCTCGATGTGCACGAGGATGAACCAGTGCTCGTCGTACAACGCAACGAAGTTCTGCAGTGTATCGATGTTGCCGAGCGCGACCGGTCCCTGCGGATCGATCCGATACCAGTTGTACAGCGTGTAGCCGTCGTAGCTCAGCATCGGGGGGCGGTCGAGCAACTCGGCCGCGCGACAAAGCGGTCGCGCCAGCGATGCAGGCAGGCGGTGCGTCGGGGGCGCGCCGATCTGATTCACGTAGCCGGAAGCGAGGAAGCCGACGCGCACGTAATAGAGGCGCAGCAGCGGGAGCGTCGTCGGCGTGACGGGTTCGTTCCACTCGGGAATCGACCATCGCTCGGCGTTGTCCCGGAAGGCGGGGTCGAGCAGCAACTCCGGTAGTCGTGTCCCGAGGTCATCGAGCACCGCGTAGCGCGAACCGGGTGGGAACGACCGCGCCGGATCCCGTTGCGGCAGAAACCCGCGCGTGGCGAAGGCGTCTGTCATCGTCGGCTTCCTTGCTGACGTCGACGCGTAGTGTAAACCCAGTTCCGAAGACATCGACCTGCGCTACGTCGCGTCCGTCGTACCGGCGGTCGCCTCAATCACCTGGCCGACTAACGTTCGCCTTGAGGTGCGGCGGGCGCTATCGCTGAATGCGCGCACGGAATCGCGATCTGGAGATCGCTCCTACGCGCAACCGTCGTGGAAGCCGCCTCCTAATCGCGAGGCGCGCCTCTTGTAGGAGCGATCTCCAGATCGCGATGCGGTTCGGGCAGCGCGTAAGCGATCACGTGACCCCCCAGCTTCGACCCGATGCCGACGTGCCCGCCGGGCGCGATCACGAGGTACTGCCTGCCGCGGGGGTGCAGCTTGTACGTGATCGGGCCTGCGTGGAGGCCGGCGGGCAGCGCGAACGTCGTGATGAGCCGACCCGTGTCCGTGTCGTGTACGCGCAGCGCAGCAACGCTGGTTCCCGCATGGAACACCAGGCCGCTCGCGGTCGACAGCGCCGGGCCGTAGCCGGACAGACCGATCGCGTCGTCGGCGCCCGTGGCGGTCGAAGCGCTCCACGCGATGGTGCCGTTGGCCAGATCGACGGCGACGAGGCGGCCCCACGGCGGCGCATTGCACGGGA
This sequence comes from uncultured Pseudomonadales bacterium, assembly GCA_964445675.1. Lineage (GTDB taxonomy): Bacteria > Pseudomonadota > Gammaproteobacteria > Pseudomonadales > Azotimanducaceae > DATJGR01. The sequence continues at coordinate 3,266 of CAYUMA010000538.1, forward strand.
TGCCGTCGATTTTGAAGACGGTACGGCCCGACGACGGATTGAGGTGGAAGCGCTCGCCGGTGCCACGGCCCGTCAGCACCCACCACAACGCCCTGAAGCTCAAGCCGTGCAGCGGCTTCACGTCGCGCGCTTCGTGGGGTGCAACGCGATCGAGCCGGATCACGTGCACGAGATTCTGCACCGGCACCACGAGCAGCTGCCGGTCCGGATCCCACGCGGCACCCGACCAGTTCGCGCCGCCACCCGTGAACGGGTAGAGAACGGAGCCAGTTTCACTGGGGGGCGTGAACAGCCCTTCGTTGCGCAGCGTCGCGAGCTTGTCTTTGCAGGCGGCAAGATGCTGCGGCGTTGGCGCGTAGAGATCCGCTTCGGTCAGTGTTTGCGGCACGAGTGGCGGCGGCAGCGTCGGAATCGGCTGGGTTGGCGACGTGCGCTCGCCCCGCACGTCGCTCGCGGGAAACGGTTTCTCTTCGATCGGAAACACGGGTTTGCCGGTGTCCCGTTCGAGCACGAACACGAACCCGTGCTTCGTCGCTTGCGCAACCGCATCGATCGGCGTGTCGCCGCGCCGCAGCGTCACGAGCACCGGCGGCGCCGCCAGGTCGTAGTCCCACAGATCATGGTGCACCGTCTGGAAATGCCAACGAACGTGTCCGGTCGCGGCGTCGAGCGCGACGATCGAGTCGGAATAGAGGTTCGCGCCGAGCCGTTCGCCACCGTAGAAGTCGGGGCTCGGCGTGCTCACCGGTAAGAACACGAGCCCGCGCAGCGGATCGGCGGTGATCGTCGACCAGACGTTCGCCGCACCGGTGTGCGCGATCCCGTTCTCCCATGTCTCGTGGCCCGGCTCATCCGCGTGCGGAATCGTGTGGAACGTCCACAGCAGCGCGCCGGTTCTGACGTCGAACGCGCGCACGTCACCGGGCGGTGAATCCGGACGCAGCGTATCGGCGATCGACGAACCGACCACGATGCGATCACCGATCACCGCACCCGGCGACGTGACGTTGTATTCCCAGGTGTCGTGTACCGGCGCGAGACCCGCGAGCAGATCAACGCTGCCGTTCGCGCCGAAGTCGCTGCACGGTGATCCGGTCCCGGCGTCGAGTGCGATCAGACGCGCATCGAGCGTCGCCAGAAACACACGCGCCGCGCAGGCGCCGCCGCTCGCGGTGGTGTCGCGCCAGTAGGCAACGCCGCGGTTGATCCACATGTTCGCGTAGTTGCGGCCGCGCTCGAGCTGCGGATCGAACGTCCACAGCTCGCGGCCCGTTTCCGGTTCGAGCGCGATCACACGGTTCGCCGGCGTCGTGACGAACAGCCTCCCGTCGACGACGATCGGCGTCGACTCCGCCGACGTGCCGCCATTGACCTTCAGCGGGAAACGCCCCTCCCAGAAGTCGTTGTGCTCGTACGTCCACGCAACGCGCAGCGTCGCGACGTTCTCGCGCGTGATGTCGGTGAGCGGCGAAAAGCGGCCGCCGCCCGGCGCGCCTTCGGTATGGGTCCACTCTGCGGCGACGACCGGGCCGACGCTCGCCGCGAACAACAACGCTGCCGCCAGGAGCGCTCTTCTCGATCTGCGCAAGCGCACCATCATTCCCCCGTCAGCGATCCGTGTTATCGGCTAGTGGCTCTGCGCCAGAATCTCCATGAACCGCGCGTTAGCGTGCAGATACGCATCCGGTTTTGGATGCTTGCTCCATACGTCCTGCCAACCGGCCGAGCGGAACGTGCTCGCGTACTCGGTGTCGCGTGTTGCCCGGTCCGGCCAACGCAGAATCCACGTGACATTGGGTTGCCCGTTAGGCGAGACGATGGGGTTCGACCCGGCGACCTCGGCCGGCCCCCCTGCATGCACCCAGAACCCGACCACATCGAGATTCGCTGCGAGCCACGGTGCGGCGTGATTGCGCGCCGACTCCACGTATTGGTCGAACCACGCGGGATCGATCGTGTAGTCACGGATCTCGGAAATGCCGCTCGCCATTTGGCTGCTCCGATGTTGTTCAGCGTTGATGATGCCTCAGCTGCGTTCAGTGCAGGCGGACTTTCGTCCGCGACAGCCGTCGCGATCGTCCCGGGTGGACCGATCGGCATCGATTGTCCGCGTAAGCCATTTCCGGCAGCATGTCCGGAAATGACCTGGAGAACAACGACGTTGGCAAAGCGAAAATCCTCCGAGAAACCGGCAATGGCCGCGGTCGAACGTTATCGAAATCGAATGCGAGGACGAGGCATGGTGCGCGTCGAGGTGCAGGTGGCGAAGGACGACGCAACCCTCATTCGTGCGGTGGCACTTGCATTGGCCGATCCATCGAACGCGCAGGAGATACGTGCGCTGCTGCGCGAGCGGCTCGGTCAGTCGCCGATGGGCCTGAAAACGCTGTTGGAATCCGCGCCGCTCGAAGGCATTCGGATTCAGCGTGCACGCGAGCGCGGTAGGCGCATCGCGCTGTGAAGTATCTGATCGACACCAACGTCATTTCAGAAGTTCGCAAAGGCGCGCGCTGCAACGCGAACGTCGCCCGTTGGTGGCGTAGCGTGCACGATCACGAGTTATATCTGAGCGTTCTGGTGCTCGGCGAAATCCGCAAAGGGATTCAGCTTGCGCGGCCGCGCAACGCGGAGCGCGCGCGGACGCTGGAACTATGGCTCGGCGATCTTCGCCGCGCGTTCGACGATCGTCTGCTCGACGTCGACCGTGATATCGCCGACGAGTGGGGACACATGGGCGGGCTTCGCAACGTGGCGACCATCGATGGACTGCTGGCTGCGACTGCCAAAGTGCGACGGATGACGCTCGTCACGCGAAATGCAAGCGACGTCGAGGGCTTGGGCGCCGACGTGTTGAATCCGTTCGATGCGCGCTAGTCGGGAACAACACCAACGCTGCGATTCAACGAAAATCCAAGCGCCGAGTGCATCTTGTAGCCAATGATGTCCCGCAATGCCGGGGAGAGACGCGCGGCGACCTCGGGCGGCACATCCAGATACTGGTTCTCTTCCTGCCGCAGCCAGCCGCACGAGTACGTGAGGATCACGCCGTAGCGCCAATCCTGCGACGTGTTCGCGCCGGCGCCGTGCAGCGTGCCGCCGAGCCAGTACAACACCGAACCCGCGGACATTTCGGCGGAGACGATCTCCGAAGGCATCGCGCTTCGGTCGCCAGGCCACGTGTGGCTGATACCCGGATTTGCCGTTGGGTATCAGGAAGTGATCGCACAGTTCGAGCGTGCGAGCGTGCAGCACCATCCGCCCGACGGTTTCGGATCTGG
>CAYUMA010000539.1:0-5372 GCA_964445675.1 uncultured Pseudomonadales bacterium
ATGCTTCGATCGCGTGGCCGATGCGCCGCAACTCGGCTTCGTTCGCCTCGTGGCGCAGGCGCAAGCTGCCGAGCCGGATCTGCGCGGCCGCGCCCTCGCCCTGTTTGTGTGAACTGCCATACAGCGTCCGCTCCGCGAGCCGCCGCTCGAACAGGTCGACCGCGGCGCCCGCAGCGCCGACCAGCGGCGACGCCGCCGTGAGCGCGAGGAACGGCACCATCGGATAGCGGAACGTCGGCGACGCGTGCCAGCGCGCGCCTGGACTCTGGCCGTTGCGCATTGGCGAGACGTCTTGGCTCAGGTGCTGTGGCACGAACACATCGTGCGCGACGATGTCGTTACTGCCGGTGCCGCACATGCCGGACGCGTACCACGTGTCGTCCACTTCGACGTCGGCGCGTGGCAGCGCGAACAATCGAGCCTCCGGGCGCCGGTCCGCGTGGACGATGATGCCGTTGAGGATCACCCAGTCGGCGTGCATGACGCCGGTGCCCCACGACCAGCGGCCGCTGAGCACGTGACCGCCGTCCACCGCCTTAGCGCGGCCGTTGGGGCTGATCGAGCCCGGCGCGAGTACGTACGGCTGTTTGCCGAAGATCGCTTCCTGCCCTTCCTGGCCGAAGTGCGCGAGCAGCCAGTTGTGCTCCATGCAGAACGTCGTCACCCAGCCGGTCGACGCGCACGCGCCGCCGAGCGCGGTGCCGATGTCGATGAACGTGTCGATCGCGATCTCGTAGCCGCCGAAGCGCTTTGGTACGTACGCGCGGAACACGCCGGTGGCCTCGAGCGCGGCCATCACTGCGTCGACCGGCTTGCGGATACGCTCCGCGTGCTCGGCTTGCGCCGCGACCAGCGGCAGCAGCGCGCGGACGCGCTCGATGAGTCCTGTCTCCGGCACAGGTGAGTTCATCGCCGTCATTCGTCTCTCCTCGATCGCGTCGCGGCAGGATGCCATCGTGGCGACACACGGGCCAGCGTACGGCTTGGCACCGATGTGCCGAGCCGTCAACTCGTAGCGAAGATTGATTCAAGCGGCAGCGAGGCCGGTGAATCGACGATACTCCCGGGAGTTTCAGGATTCCGCATGCGCCGATTCGATGAAGACCTGCTCGACAACGTCACCTGGCACGCGCTGGCCGGGCCGCATGCGTGTTATGCGGTCGGTGACGGTGCCGCGCGCCGGTACGTAGCGGGCTTTGGAGCGCTCGTCGGTTTCATCGATCCACAACGCCCCGACTTCGCGGCCTTGGAGGCGATCTGCGATTTCGGTGAGCAGCTGTATTGCGGCGGGTGGGCAGGCGCCGCGCCGCGAGGCTGGCGAATTGATCATGAGCTCCCGCTCATCAGAATGCTCTGGGACGGCGCTGTGACCGAGCGCGATGCGCTCGGCGACATTGTGGCACTGAGCGACCGGCACTCAGCCGAGGCAACCGCGCTGATCGACCTGACGACGCCCGGTCCGTTCGGACCGCGCGCGTTCGAGCTCGGTGATTTCCTCGGCATCTTTGCCGGGGGTCAACTGGTGGCCATGGCGGGTGAGCGGATGCGCGCGGGTGCCCTGCGCGAGATCAGCTGCGTCTGTACGCACCCCCACTGGCGCGGGCGTGGGTTGGCGAACCGACTCACGAGCGAGCTCGTCCGGCGCCAACTGCACCGCAATGAGGTGCCGTTCCTGCATGTTACCGCCGTCAATGCGACTGCCCGCCGGTTGTACGAATGGATGGGCTTTGTGCAGCACGGCGAGACCGTGCTGCGGGTGATCTCTCGCATCGAGCCTGCTGCTGGAGCGGTGTGCTGTGGTTGATCTGTCACCGCGGCACCTGGCGGTCGTCCTGTCGGCCGATGTGTTCGACTATTCAAAGCACATGGCGCGCGATGAGGAGTTCACGGTGCGCGCGGTCGGTGAACTGCGCCGCCGGGTCACGACTGAGATACCCCAGTTCAACGGACGTCTGGTCGACTTCACCGGCGACAACTTTCTCGCCGAGTTCAAGATCCCTGTCGACGCGGCGCGGTTTGCGCTGCATATGCAGCAAAGCCCAGGCACGCTTGCGATCCGCATTGGTTTGCATCTGGGTGAGGTGCGCGCGTCGGACGGGCTGCTCTTTGGTGACACGGTCAACATCGCTGCGCGCATCCAGGGCCTCGCCGAACCCGGACAGGTATGCGTGTCGGCCGGGGTGTTGTCGCTGATCAAGGACCAGCTGACGCTGCAGATCGAAAACCTCGGCACCCCTGCGCTCAAGAATCTGCCGCAACGGGTGCAGGTCTATCAGATCGCGGCCGGCACCACCGAGCACGTGCAGCCAGACACCAACATTGATCCCGGCGTCATGCGCCGGGTCGCGGTGCTGCCGTTTGAAACCCTCACGCGCAATGAGGAAGACGAAGTGTTGGCGGATGGCATGACCGAAGACGTCATCTCGTTGTTGTCGCGCTTGCCCGGCTTTCACGTCATCTCACGCACGTCGACGTTTGCCTACAAGGGACGGTCGCAGGACGTGCGTCTGGCGGCAGAGCGCTTCGGTGTCCGTTACATCGTGTCGGGATCCGTGCGTCGAGCCGGCGTACGTGTGCGCATCACGGCGCAGCTCGTGGACGCTGAGGCCGGCATACAACTCTGGGCCGAGCGTTACGACCGCACCATTGAAGATCTGTTTGTGGTCCAGGACGAAGTGACGCGCTCGATCGCGGCACAGCTGATGCCGCAACTGACGGCCGCCGAGGGCGCTCGAGCCGCGCTGGAAGCACCGGGCAATCTCGATGCGTGGTCCTACTATCAACGGGCACTGGCTGAGCGGCTGCGACCGGGCACACCGGCCGGGCTCGACGAAACGCAGCATTTTCTGGAACAGGCGATCCAGGCCGATCCGGAATTTGCGCCGGCGATTTCATTCCTGGCCAACGCGCTGGCAACGCGTAATGTCTTCGGCTGGACCGAGAATCCAAAAGAGAACAGGCGCAAGGCGCTCGAACTGAGCCGACGTGCCGCCGACCTCGCCCCGCATCATCCGACGGTGCTCCACGATAGAGGCGTTGCGCTGGCCGCGCTCGGCGAGGTCGCCGACGGGGAATCGCTGCTGCTGCGCTCCGTCGATCTGAATCCGAGCAATGCACACGGCTGGGCGATACTCGGCTACATCGCGGTGCGCATGAATCGACCCCAGGTGTGCATCGAGCGAGTACAGCGTGCGATCAGCCTGTCGCCGCACGATCCGCGGCTGTATCTGTGGGATGCGTACATCGCGTCGGCCTATTTCGTGCTTGGGCAGGATGTTGAGACGCTGCTGCATGCGGAGCGTTCAACGCGGGCGTTTGAACGCGTCGAACTTGCGTGGATATACCGCGCGGTTTCCCTTGCCGCGCTCGATCGACCAGACGAAGCGCTAGCGGCAGCGACGCGCTACCGTGACATGTGGCCCAACACGACGCACGCAGAGTTGGGCCGCCTCCTCGTGCGCACCGGACCGTCTGCTGAACCCCTCCGCACGGCGTTGCTCAACCGTTTCTGGGCGTTGTTCGAACAGACCGCAGCGCCCCTCGACATACCCGCCATGCCATCCGACGCGGATCGATAGCGAGTCATCGTCCCAACGACCTCGTTGCGGCGCGATCATCCGCGCGGCTTCTGCGCGAGTGCAACCGGGGCGGCGGCGCTGACGATCACCAGCTTGAAGCCCGCCAACGGCGTTGCGTCCAGATCGACGTAGGCGACGGGTGACATCAAGCGGTCGTTCTCCGGGCCGAGCGTGGCGAACCGGTCGGCCACGGAGCGGATCGAGCGGTTGTGTCGCTGCATCACCGACCCGCACTGGCGTTGCAACGGCTGAGCACGAACGGGGCAGGGCAGGGCGGCTCTCCTGCCGATTTGTGAGTTGGTAGACCACGGCGCGTCGTGCTCAATTTTCACCCCGAGCACTATGTCACCTGGGATCATGCCAAACTGAGCGGTCGCTACTGAGGAGGCCACGATCATGCGGCTCGATATGCTGATGACGATGCATGCGGACCTGAAACCCGCTCAGCCGATCGGGCGCGGACCGTTCGGCACGCGCCAGATTTTCGAAGTGACCGGCGGAACCTTTGAGGGCGCGAAGCTCTCGGGGGAGGTGCTGACCTGCGGAGGCGACTGGATTCTCATCGATGATCAGGGCGTCGGCCGGCTCGACGTTCGCGCGACCCTGCGCACCCGCGATGGCGCCCTCGTCTACGTGCAGTATCCCGGGGTTCTCATGTTCAACGATAAAGTCGCGAAAGCGATTGCCGGAGGTAGCTCAACCGAATTCGGGGATCCGTACTTCGTCACGCAACCGCGGTTCGAAACTGGCGATGCGCGGTATGCCTGGCTCAACACGCTCATGGCTGTCGCGGAAGGCCGCGTGCTGCCGAATGCAGTCGAGTACAGAATCTTTGGCTGCCATCCGGGCTGAGCAGCTTTAGGAGTTCGCGTCGAAGTCGACCTTCATCCACTATGCTGCGGTAGGCATTCGTTTCCGGATCGCTTCCAGTTATTGAAGCGTTCGTGGTCGGCACTGCCACTCGCAATCGTTCACGCCTCAGAGCCGACCTGACATGCATCGGACGATGGAAGGATCAGCAATGAGAATGATCGACAACGTTCCCGGCCGCGGAACTCGCGGCCGCTCCGTGATGCGCCGCGCGATCCGAACGTCGGCGTTCGTCGCCGTGACACTGTTCGCCGCGAGGGCTCACGCACAAAGCAGCTCCCGACAGTCGACGCCTTCTGGTTCGATTCCATCGCCTCGGGGACGAGCGTGTCGTACGGATTTATGGTGGACGGAACGATGCCGCCGTTGAAGGCGCAGAAGGACGCGACCGCGCTGAGTTCGATTGGTGTCATCAAGTTCTTGGGCACATCAATCCAAACGAGTCCACAAGGCGACTCGCTGATAACCGGGATGGTTTCCGGCCACGAACTGCAGAACATCGGCGGACACGTGACGAACAACTCGTTCGGCACCGAGGCGAGCACCTTCTACATCCGGACGCTCGAGTGCACGGGAATGGTCACGCGGGTCTTCGCCGACGGCTCGACCGTGGTGTGGCACATCGTTCTTGTCGATGGCGAGAACACGATTCGATACATGGACAGGCGCGCGAACCCGTCGATCCGGACGGGAGTATTGCAGCTGATGCGGTAGCCGACGATCGCGCTCATAGCAAAAGGGCCTGGCTCGTCCCGCATCGTCAACGCTTACTCCCGGTGGCTCGGCGGAAGTTCATTGTCCCAACAACCGCTTTGAGGCGCGATCATCCGCGCGGCTTCTGCGCGAGTGCAACCGGGGCGGCGGCGCTGGCGATCACCAGCTTGAAGCCCGCCAACGGCGTTGTGTCCAGATCGACGTAGGCGA